>JBCBNR010000137.1:0-7752 GCA_039821665.1 Pseudomonadota bacterium | reverse complement strand
TCGGTTTGAACACGTTCAACTCGAAATGCCCCTGGCTGCCCGCAAAGCCCACCGCCGCGTCATTGCCCATCACATGGGCGCAGACCTGTGTCAGCGCCTCACATTGGGTGGGGTTCACCTTGCCCGGCATGATCGACGAGCCGGGCTCGTTTTCGGGCAGCATCAACTCACCCAGACCGCAGCGCGGCCCCGAGCCCAGAAAGCGGATGTCATTGGCAATTTTGAACAGGCTCGCGGCCGTGGTTTTCAAAGCACCCGACATCTCTACCAGGGCATCATGGGCGGCGAGCGCTTCGAACTTGTTGCGGGCGGTGACAAACGGCAGATCGGTGATCTTCGCCATGTTGGCTGCGACCTCCTCTGCCCAGCCTTGGGTGGTGTTCAGCCCGGTGCCCACCGCCGTGCCGCCCTGCGCCAACGCGTAGATCGCGGGCAACGCGGCCTCGATGCGGCGGATGGACTGGGCCACCTGCTCCACATAGCCGGAGAATTCCTGGCCCAAGGTCAGGGGTGTGGCATCCTGGGTGTGAGTGCGCCCGATCTTGATGATATCCTTGAACGCCTCGGCCTTCGCGGCAAGCAGAGCATGCAAATGGCGCAGGCCCGGCAGGGTCACATCGCGCGCGGTCATGGCAACCGCGATGTGCATCGCCGTGGGGAACGTGTCGTTCGAGCTTTGACCCATATTGCAGTGGTCGTTGGGATGCACCGGTGTCTTCGAGCCGATCTCGCCCCCCAAAATCTCGATCGCGCGGTTCGAGATGACCTCGTTGGCGTTCATGTTCGACTGTGTGCCGGATCCAGTTTGCCAGACCACCAGGGGAAAGTGATCGTCCAGGTCGCCCGCCACTACTTCCGCGGCCGCTTGTATCATGGCTGTCCCCAGATCGGAGGGCAGTTTGCCACTGTCCATATTGGCTTGGGCGCAGGCCTGTTTGATCACGCCAAGCGCGCGCACGATGGCCACGGGCTGCTTTTCCCAACCGATGGGGAAGTTGATCAAGCTGCGCTGGGTCTGAGCGCCCCAATACTTGTCGCTGGGCACGTCCAACGGGCCAAAACTGTCGCTTTCTGTCCGGGTGTCGGCCATGGCGTGGCTCCTCCTCTTACCTGTTGGAAGGGCTATATCGGAGGCCAGCACGCAGGGCCAGCCGCAGCACGCGCGTTAGGGCTTGCGGAACCGGTCCAGGCTGACCACATCGCCCGAGCTTTCCTCGGCATCGGTCTGAGCGGTGGGCGCAGGCGCACTGGGCGCCTCTGCGACAGGTGTCGGCTCCCCCGGACCACCGTCGCCTTTCTCGTAGGCATCAAACGCAAGCCCAAATTCCTGCGAAGGGTCCACGAAAGTCTTGAGCGCGTCAAACGGGATCACCAGCGGCTCAGGCGTGTTGCCGAAATTTAAGGTCACGGTAAAGCGGTCCGGCAACACCGCAAGCCCGTCAAACCATTCTTGCAAAACAATCGTCATCTCGTCGGGATAACGGGCGCGCAGATGGTCGGCCATGTCCACACCCGGATGCGTGGTGTCAAAGGAGATATAGAAGAAATGTTCCCCTGTGAGACCGTCCTCGGCCACTTTGGACAGCACCTTCGCCACAAGGCCGATCATCGCCTGATGCAGCAACTGGTCGTATTTGAACGTCTGCTCTGACATGCGATTCCCTACCTTACCCCACAGCGTAGCGGATTTTGAGGGAAGTGGCAGGGGGCCAATTAGGGGTATGCTGTGCCCTCGCAACAAGGGCGACACGTAGCTATAGGGACAAGGGTAGGGGCGGATTTCAGCTGAAAAACAAAGCTGATCTCGCCGATTTCGGCGTGGGTTGAGCTCGCCACATAGCAATTCGCATAGGTTTTGAGCGAAAACAGGCAACACGTTGCTGATAATTCTACTTTTATCCTTTTGGGGTGTTGCACCGCAGCGGCCCCGCCCCCTATCTACATGTAGCAACCGAATACCAAGTGACAGGTGTGTGTCGTGTCTAAACTCTTCTCCGCAGCGGCTGTGACCGCTATTTTGGCGTGTGGGCCTGCTCTCGCAGTGACTCAAGCAACTGCTAGCGATCCGTTTGACCTGGCAGGGTCCGGGTTTGCCCGGGACACAACCGGTGGCGACATCCAGATTAGTGATAGCGACACGGTTGATCCGTTTGACCCAAATACCGGAACCCTGGACCAGATCCTGCTGGACCTGGAGCGCACGGCAGTAGTCGACGGTACCTTGACCTATGAAGTCACTGTCGGTGGCGTGGTGGTCTTTTCCGAAACCGTTGGCGCGGCTGACACTGGTTCGGTGGCGTTGCTCAGCAGCATGGACATCACCAATCTCTTTACAAACCTGGCGCTGTTCACCGGGACGTCTGAAGTGCCCGTCGATTTGACCGCCACCTTCTCGCCCGCGGGCGCACCTGCCTTGGGAGAGATCGATTTGGACGGCGGCATCACCTATGGTTTCACGCCGAACGACCCGATCGCAGCGGTACCCGTTCCCGGTGGGTTGGCCCGGCGCTTGCGCAGTCCATGGCTGGCATGGGCCTGGTGGCGCGCCGCCGGACCTAAGACCGCCTGGATCCTGAACCTATCAATGGCCCTTGCTGTGCGGGGGCCTTTTTCGTGTGTCGGGCGCAGTTTATAGGCAGGGGCGTCCGATCGTTGGCCCGGCGCTTGCGCAGTCCATGTCTGGATGGGTTTGGATGCAGGCTTCTGTTGCCAGGTGCCTGCGAACCCCGCCAGCCGCTGCTAGGCGACTGGGCTTAAGTTTTCGGTTTGATTACTGCTTACGCAGCAACGGCCACCGGAGCATGGTTGTCATTTGCAACTATACTTTTTTCGCCGATAACGGTGGCAGACAGCCGAGTGAAAGCTAACCCCTTTAGACGTCCGTCGATCCTGTTTCGGCCCCATGATCCTGCAAATGACAGGAGATTTGGTGGAGCCGCCGGGTACCGCCCCCGGGTCCGATCCGTGTATTACGAGCGCGTTTATCACCATAGCTCTTGCGAGCCTTCCTGATATAGCGGCTCTGCAGGGCGTTTTCAATCATCCAGGTGCGGCGGATGCTTCAGTGGGGCTGCCTTTTGGCTTGGTTTGGCGAAAGGGCGCTGAGCGTGGCGGGGCGCAACTCGCGTTCCAGTTTTGCGCGCATCGCACGCTCGAAATCCTCGAACCCACGGGCCCATTCGACAAAGGCGCCGGGGCCTTGGATGATCCTGCGGTGATAGTAATTGGCAATCTCGCCATCCCCTATGGGCAATCCGTTCACGGTGATATCGCCCAGGGGTGTCATCTCGTACAGCCGGGTGGGGGCAATGCCGTCATTGTTGTACCCATCGCCTGAAATATCGACCGTGCGCTTTTGGCAAGATGGCCCCTGATTGAAAGCCCGAAGCGCATGGCCCAACGCGTGGCCCAGGGCCGTGGGGCGATTGGAAAAGCTGCGCTCGGCCAGACGCAATTGTGTGATCACCTTTTGCAGATCCGCAGGGCTGCGCAGCAAGGTCCAAGGCACCAGGGTCACTTGATCAAAGCGTCCCGACCATTCGAACGCATAAAGGGCGACCGGTGCGTCGGGAAAGGCAAAAATCTCGTCTCGCACCTTGGGGCTGTTGAGGGCCGTGGCCAAGCCTTGGGTCTGAATTTGGTATTCGCGGGCATCGACGGAGGATGAGACGTCAAGCCCCAAGACCAGCGCCAGCCGGCAGGCTTGGGCGGGGGCGGCCCAGAGCACGCACACCAGAAGCAGCCAGCGCACCACCCCTAGAACGCCGGTTGCAGCACTTCGCGAAACAGCTTTTCACTGATGGCGCGGGGATAATCCGAATAGCCTGTCGCTGTGATCACAAAGCCAGAGCGCTTGGTGATCACAAAGCGGCGGTAAAACTCCGTCACGGAAAGGCCCACCCGGTCGATGGCCAAGCCGTTGACAGTGATGTTGCCCGGGACCATCGCCTTGGCCTGCGTGGCCGTATCGCGGCCCGCATTGGTCATCCCATCACCGGAGATGTCGATGACGCGCCGTGTGCAATCGGGAACAGCCTCAAAGCTGCGGCGCATGAAGGCCATGGCCTCGCCCAGGGCGGTTTTGGAGTTGGACCAGCGGCGCGGGGCAGCCTCGATCCGGCGGGCGAACCGCTCCACCGCGTCTTCAGACAGCATGCGCTGCCAGGGCAACGTCTGGTCTTGCTCGCCCACGCCGGACCATTGCACCACGCTCAGCGCCACTTGGCCGTGCACCAGCGCCTCAACAATCGCAGGATCGCGCAGCGCCTCGGCCATTCCATCCATTTGAAAACGAAACTCGGACGGATCGATCGAGCCCGAGACATCCACCGCCAGCACAAGGGCGAGGCGACAGGCCTGAACTGGCAAGGCCAAAAGGCACAACAGAACCACCAGCGGTTTCATGAGGCGGGCCGGACCACTTCGCTGAGCAGTTTGCGGCGTATGGCGCGCGGATAATCCTCGTAGTTCAGTGCGGTCAGCACGAAGGCCCCTTCGCCGCCGATCACAAAACGGTCGTAATAACGGGTCAGGTTTTCAACCGAGGTCTCAATCGCAAGGCCATTGATGGTGACGCCAAGCGCCACCACCCGCTCGCGCGATTGCATGACGATGGTGCCCTCGTTCGACACTCCGTCGCCTGAGACATCGATCACCTGTCGGGCGCACTGGGGCGCCTGTGCAAACTGGGCTGCGGTAAACAGCAGCGCATCGCCGATGGCGGTGGAAAAATGACGCCACGCGCGCCCGGTGGCCCGCACCTGGGTGGCGAAGCTCTGCAACGCCGCGCGGTCGGTCACCCGGGTCCAAGGGATTGACACCACTTGGCGGCCCGAGCCTGTCCACTGGATCAGGATCAGCGCCACCTGACCGCGCACCAACGCGTCTGAGATGGTGGGATCCTCCAAGGCATCCGCCAGGCCCAGCATCTGCAAGTCGTATTCTGCGGGCGATATGGAACCCGAGACATCCACCGTCAGCGCCAGGGCGACATCGCAGGCCTGGGCGGGAAGGGCGGTCAAGGCAAGACCAAACGCCGCGTTTCTCACTTTATGCAAAGCGCCCAAATTTCGTCCTTGCTCCAGGTCTCAAGTGGCTTGGTTTGGGGGATACCGGTCCAGGCCTTTGCTCCTTCTACCGTCGCCACAGATCCCTGTCCGGTCAAGAGGTTCAGATCACAACTGCGCCAGTCCTGTGGGTCCCTTCGCGCTTCGCTGTGAAAGTGGAGGCTGTGGAGGACAAAGATGCCCTCTTGGTAAGCAATTGTCAGTCTCTGGGTCCAGCGGCGCGCGCCTGTTCCGTCATCTTGAGATGTGTAGGTCAGGTGGCCAGCCTCTGTGAGGCCCAAGACAGGTCGCAGACCGTTGACGCCTAGATAGCCTAGATCATCGATGCGTACACCCAAGCCCCATGTGCCACCTCCAAGCGACTTGAGGATACTCAAACCAACCCCATAGAGAGGACTAACAATGACGCTGTCCGGAATGCCGTCGCCTGTGACATCGATGTTCTTGCGGTGAGGCGTGTCCGGTGGTCGTTCCGTGGGCAGCGGCATATGGGCCGAGGCGCTGCTCGCGCTGAAACACAACGCGAGCAGGGCGCGGCCTACCAATGGCCGGTGTTCCCCATCGAGCTCCAAGGCTCGGCCGGGGCGAGGCTTTCGCCTTCCTGCAACAGCTCGATCGAGATGTTGTCGGGCGAGCGGACAAAGGCCATGTGTCCATCGCGCGGTGGGCGATTGATCGTCACACCGTTGTCCATCAGGTGCTGGCACATCTCGTAGATGTTGCCCACTCGGTAAGCCAGATGGCCGAAGTGACGGCTGTCTGACGGCAGGCCCTCGTCCCCATCCCAATTATACGTCAGCTCCACCGGGCATTCAGGTTGTCCCGGAGGGGCCATGAACACCAGGGTAAAGCGCCCTTTCTCGCTTTCGCTGCGCCGCGTCTCTTCCAGACCCAGCAATTTGTAAAATGCGATGGAGGCGTCCAGGTCTTTGACCCGCACCATAGTGTGCAAATAGGTGAGTTTCATGCCCAAGCTCCGTGTCAATGGGGTATGCCCCAAAGGATAGGCCAAGTTTGCCCAACGTCAGGGGCAAAGGGCCAAGAAAGCAATATAGAGGCGCAGGCAGAGCCGCCCTAAGCTCGTGGCGGCCCTATGTTTGGGGCATCGGGTCTAGCGCTTTGCCCGACGCAAACCGGCCAAGCCCAGAAGGGCGGCACCCAGCATGAAAATGGGGGCGGGCAAAGGCACGGCCGTGATGGGAAGGCCGACGGCCCCCTGTACAACACCCGCGATCCGCTGGTGGATGGGGGCGGTCGGATGCACACCATCGAAGAATGCATAAGAGTTCACCGCAGGCCCGCAGAAGGGGGACGTTGTCGCAGGCCTATCATCGGCCAGTTCGCCTGCCCACAGGCACGGCTCGGTCGCGTTGGTCACGCCATAATCACCGGGGTTCGCTGACAAGTCCCGCAACAGCGAGAACATATCCACCTGGGTAATGGTCGCGCCTGTCACGCTCTCCACCGTGGCAAGGCCGGTTGCCAGCTCGGCATTGAATTGCTGCGCCAAAGCGGTCGCCGTGGGCGCGAGCACGCCGCCCAAGTTCAGTTGATAGCTTGGCGTCACGCCCAGATCGGGCGTGTTCAGCACCACCACGTCCGCACCCGCAGCGGCCAGCGCCAGTGCCGCGTTCGAGACGTCCTGGGCGGCCTGGCTCATCAGCGCGGCACTCTGCGCGGCTGTCAGGGTCGGATCGTCAAAGACGTTGAACACATCGTTAGCGCCGAACCAAAGGATCGCCAGCGGATCGGTGCCCGCATCGGCGATGGTCTTGGGCTGCGTGATGCCCACAGCGGCACCGGGGATCACGCCGGTGAACAGGCCAAGTTGCACGTCCAGATCGGGGATGAAATCCACGGTCATGTCCACGTTAGGGTCTTGGCCCGCGGACGGGAAGTTGTTCGAGGCTTGCGCACCGCCAAAGGCGTAATTCTCGGACACGGCAAAGTCGCGCGCAAAAATTTCGGCCCAGGTTTTGTCATTGGTAAAGCGCGCGTTATAGGGCGGCGGCGGCGTGGTGCCGCCGGTGGCCTCGAACAGATTGCCGTCATCGGTCAAGCTGTCGCCAAAGAAAAACACGCTGGTATAAGGCGTTGCGCTGGCCGTGGCCGCCGCCAAGGTCACCGTCAACGCGGTGACCACGGGCGCAAGGGCGCGAATGGTCATGGATCTTCCCCCATAGAAAGTTTGTTTTGTTGAAGGTTAGCCTAAAAATCAGGCAGATCGCCACAACCCAAAAGTCTACGGTTTGGATAACGTTGCGGCAGGCCCGTCTGATCTTGTGGGTTTAAGGCAGCCCTTCCACAAGATATTGTGACACGGGAATCGCACGAGGAGGCGTGGTATGCTCAGCCAGGACCAGCAGAACGAGATCGAGGTGCTGCGCGCCCAGCAAACCACCACACGGCGGGCCACAGCACCGGGGTTAGAGGATCTGCTTTACGCCGCGCAGCCCGTTCTCGACCGTAATAGGCCTTCGGACGGCCCGTGACCAAGCAGCGGTTGTTCAACCGGGTGGGCGACGAGTTGCGGGGTAGATCCGCCAGTTTCATCGCCAGTTGCACACGCTCGCCCAGGGCAAGCTCGCGGTTCTGAAGCTGTTCTTTCAGCTCTGCCCGCTTGGCTGCGTATTTCTTCACCAGACGCTCGCGCTTTTTCTGGCGCTCGATCATTGATGCTTTTGCC
>JBCBNR010000136.1:0-7804 GCA_039821665.1 Pseudomonadota bacterium | reverse complement strand
GCCCCCGGTGGAGTTGCTGGCGATCTGCTGGTGCCTGGAGGTGGGCGCCAGCCTGATCATGGTGCGTGGCGGCCTGCGCGAGGCGGATATGAGCACTGTTGTGCCCCTTGTCCTGGGCTCTTCCCTCGCCCTGCCATTTGGCGTCTGGCTGACCCATTCCTTGCCGATTGAGACCTCCAAGCTGGTGGCACTGTCGCTGATTGTGGCGCTGGCCTTGTCCCAATTGGCCAAGCTGCGCTTGTCCTTTCTGGCTACCAAACCGGGCACCTTTGGCGCCGGCGCCCTCGCGGGCACCGCCACCGGGCTGGCCGGTGTCGGCGGGATGGTGATCGCGCTCTACGTGCTCGCGCGCGAGGCCCCGGCCCGGCAGATGCGGGCCAATTTGGTGATGTTTCTCGCCATCTCCTCGGCGATCACCTTTTTCACCTACCTTGCCTATGGCATGTTCACGACCGAAACCATCCTGCGCGGGTTGCTTCTGGTTGGGCCCGCCATTTTGGGCGTTATTGCGGGGTCTCGGCTGTTTTTGCCGAAGCTAGAGCCGTATTATCGCCCGTTCTGTCTGTCGCTCTTGGTCGCACTGGCGTCTTTGAGCATTGTACGCACCGCTTTGTGAGGCATAGCTATCCCATGACGTATCAGCCCAAACTCGACACATCGCCCCCCGTCTCGGACGAAATCCGCCAGACCACATGCTACATGTGCGCCTGCCGCTGTGGGATCAACGTGCACCTCAAGGATGGGCAGGTCCATTATATCGAGGGCAATCGCGACCACCCGGTGAACCGCGGTGTGCTCTGCGCCAAGGGCTCGGCCGGGATCATGCAGCACTACTCGCCTGCGCGCCTGCGCGCGCCCCTCAAGCGGGTGGGCGAGCGCGGCTCGGGCGAGTTCGAGGAAATCACGTGGGAGGAAGCGTTCGAGTTGGCCAAATCCTGGCTGACACCCGTGCGTGAGAGCGCGCCGGAAAAGCTCGCATTTTTCACCGGGCGTGACCAAAGCCAATCGCTGACCTCTTGGTGGGCGCAGCAGTTTGGCACGCCAAACTATGCCGCCCATGGGGGCTTTTGTTCGGTGAACATGGCGGCGGGTGGGATCTACACCCTGGGCGGCGCATTTTGGGAATTCGGCTCGCCTGACTGGGAGCAGGCGGAGATGTTCATGATCTTCGGCGTGGCCGAGGACCATGACAGCAACCCCATCAAAATGGGCCTGGGGCGGCTGAAGGAACGGGGTGCCAAGGTGATCGGCGTGAACCCGGTACGCACGGGTTACAACGCTGTGGCGGACGAGTGGGTTGGCATCACCCCCGGCACGGATGGCTTGTTTATCCTGTCGCTGATCCATTGCCTGTTGGAGGCTGGAAAGGTCGATGTGCCCTATCTTGCGCGCTACACCAACGCGCCCGTCCTGGTGGGTGACGATGGCCTTTTTGTGCGCAATTCAGACGGCAAGGAACTGGTCTGGGACCGTGTCACCAACGCCCCCCAGCCCTTTGACGCCAAAGGCGTGAAACCCAGCCTTTACGGTAAGGTTCAGGTGGACGGCGTGGCCGCGCGCCCGGTGTTCGAGCTGATGGCAGAGGCATATCGTGACCCGCAATACGCACCCGAAGCGGTGGCCGAGGCCACGGGCATCGAGGCCGGCACGATCCGCCGCCTGGCCGCCGAACTGGCGCAGGCCGCGTTTGACAAGGAAATCACCCTAAACCGCCCCTGGACCGATTTCCGGGGGGAGCGGCACGAGACGATCACCGGACGCCCCGTGGCATTCCACGCCATGCGTGGCATCTCGGCCCATGCCAACGGGTTTCAGACCTGCCGGGCGCTGCATGTGCTGCAACTGGTGCTGGGCTCGGTCGAATGCCCCGGCGGGTTCCGGTTCAAACCGCCCTACCCCAAGCCCGTGGCAGCGCATCCCAAGCCGCACCATAAGGTGACCCCTGGCAAACCACTGGACGGGCCGCATTTGGGCTATCCGCGCGGGCCCGAGGATCTGGCGTTGAACCCGGATGGCACGGCCAAACGGATCGACAAGGCTTATACCTGGGAAAACCCGCTCAGCGCCCATGGCATGATGCACATGGTCATCTCCAACGCGCATGCCGGCGACCCCTACCCGATCGATGTGTTGTTCATGTACATGGCCAACATGTCCTGGAACTCGTCGATGAACACCCGCGGCGTGATGGACATGCTGACCGACAAAGACGAGAACGGCGAATACGTGATCCCAAAGATCATTTATTCGGATGCCTATTCGTCCGAAATGGTGGCCTATGCAGACCTGATCTTGCCCGACACCACCTATCTGGAACGCCACGACTGCATCAGCCTGCTGGATCGCCCAATCTCCGAGGCCGACGCCATGGCTGACAGCATCCGCTGGCCGGTGGTGGAGCCGGACCGGGATGTGCGCGGCTTCCAATCGGCGTTGCTAGAACTGGGCGCGCGCATGGGCCTGCCGGGCATGGTGAACGAAGATGGCTCGGCCAAATACGCCGACTACGCGGATTACATGGTCAACCACGAACGTCGCCCTGGCGTAGGCCCCCTTGCGGGGTTCCGAGGCGAGGATGGCACAGGCAAAGGGCGCGGGGCGCCCAACCCCGACCAGATCGAGGCCTATATCGAAAATGGCGGCTTCTGGCTCGACCATATCCCCGAAGACGCGCTTTATATGCGGCCTTTCAACGTGGCCTATCAGGATTGGGCGGTAGAGCGGGGGCTTTACGACGCGCCACAACCCTTCCTCTTCCAGATCTATGCCGAGCCTTTGGCCAAATTCCGGCGCGCAGCAGAAGGCCATGGCGCGCACCAGCCGCCCGACCACCTTCGCCCGCTCCTGATGAAGGCCATGCATCCCCTGCCGGTCTGGTATGCCCCCGATGGCCCGACCGAAGGCTATCCGCTGCACGCCATCACCCAACGCCCGGCGGCCATGTACCATTCCTGGGGCTCGCAGAACGCTTGGCTGCGCCAGATCCACGGCCACAACCCACTTTATGTGCCCACCGCGGTGTGGGAGGCCGAGGGCTTTGAAGAAGGCGACTGGGCCACGCTCACCTCGCCCCATGGGGCGATCACCGTGCCCGTGGTCCATCAAGCATCCCTGAACCCACACACGGTTTGGACCTGGAACGCGATTGGCAAACGCAAAGGGGCCTGGGCGCTGAGCGATGGCGCGCCCGAGGTGACCAAGGGCTTCCTGCTCAACCACCTGATCCACGAGTTGCTGCCCCCCAAGGGCGACGGCCTGCGCTGGTCCAACTCCGATCCCATCACCGGCCAAGCCGCCTGGTATGACCTGCGCGTGGCGATCAAAAAAGCGCCTGCGCAAACCGCATCCAGCCCGGACACGGGCCGGCAAACCTCGCCTGTCCCGGCGGCCCCGAAACACTTGGAGGTCGGCAAATGACCACGCTTCCCCAAAAGACCGAAAAGAGCCTGGGCCTGGTGATCGATCTCGACACCTGCGTGGGCTGCCACGCGTGTGTGATCTCCTGCAAAGAATGGAACACCGGCAATTACGGCGCGCCCCTGTCGGACCAGGATGCTTACGGCGACGTGCCCATGGGCACGTTTCTCAACCGCATCCACACCTTTGAAGTGGTGCCTGAAAACCGGCCTGCGCAAACGGTGCATTTCCCCAAATCCTGCCTGCATTGCGAAGACGCGCCCTGCGTGACCGTCTGCCCCACCGGGGCCAGCTATAAACGCGTCGAGGATGGCATCGTGCTGGTCAATGAAAGCGACTGTATCGGCTGTGGCCTGTGCGCCTGGGCCTGCCCTTACGGCGCGCGGGAGATGGATGCCGCCGAAGGCGTGATGAAGAAATGTACGCTTTGTGTGGATCGGATCTACAACGAAAACATCCCTCAGGAGGACAGGGTGCCATCCTGCGTGCGCACCTGCCCTGCAGGCGCTCGGCATTTCGGTGATCTGTCCGATCCCACCTCGTCCATCTTTCACTTGGTCGAGGAGCGGGGGGGCATCGATCTGATGCCCGAACAAGGCACCAAACCGGTCAACAAATACCTGCCCCCCCGACCCAAAGACACCGAATTGGACGTGCTCGGCCCGCTTTTGCGCCAGGAGAGCCCCGGCGGGTTCCTAGGCTGGCTCGATCAGCAGTTGGAGAAGCTCTGACATGCATCCCGCACCCTCGATCATCGCTTTTACCGCCCTATCGGGCCTGGGTTTTGGGCTTATGGTGTTCCTCGGGCTGATGCCCGGTGACAAGGCCCCTTGGGTCATGGGCACGTTTTGCCTGCTGGCCCTGGCCCTGGCCTCGCTGGGCCTGATGTCGTCGCTCTTTCACCTAGGCCACCCGGAACGCTTCATCAAAGCGCTCAGCCAATGGCGCTCGTCCTGGCTCAGCCGCGAGGGGGTCCTGGCGATCCTGACCCTCGCTGTCTTTGCGCTTTACGGTGCCCTTTGGGTGCTCACGGGCGCGCAACTGGCCCCGTTGGGCTGGCTTGCCGCGCTGCTCGCGCTCGGCACGGTCTATTGTACCGCCATGATCTATGCCCAGATGAAACCCGTGCCCCGCTGGCACTCGCCCCTGACACCCGGGCTGTTCTTGGCCTTCTCCTTGGCGGGCGGCGCTTTGCTGGCGGGCGAGATCACACCCGCCCTTTGGGCCTTTGCCGTGCTGGCAGCGCTGCAAGCGGCCGCCTGGCGCAAGGGTGACCTGGCCTTTGCCCAATCGGGCACGACGATGAACACGGCCACGGGCCTGACCAAGGGCGAGGTGCGCTTGCTCGAGGCCCCCCATACGGGGCCGAACTACCTGATGAAGGAAATGGTCTTTCAGATCGGGCGTAAACATACCCGCATCCTGCGTATCGCGGGACTGACACTTGCGGCGGTGCTGCCGCTCGTTGCGATCCTTCTTTTTGAGGTCAAACACACACTTGCGGGCCTGCTTGTGCTCAGCCATGTCGCAGGGCTTTTCATCACCCGCTGGCTGTTCTTCGCCGAGGCCGAGCATGTGGTCGGCCTCTATTACGGCAAACGCTAAGGCGGGCAGCGTAACACCCGCATCCCCTGTCGCTGTCTGAAATTTATGTTTTCAACGCGATAGGGAATGCACAATGATCTCAGTTTTTGATCCAAGTCTTCTGCGTCCCACTCTGAGTGTCTCAAAAGCGCGCGCCGCCCTTCTGTGCAGCAGTCCCTTCATTTTTGCAAAAATATCCCGGGGAGTCCCGAAGGGACGGGGCAGAGCCCCAAACACAATCAGACCAGAACCAGCCCCACGATCCCTAGGGTGACCAACGCCATACCGGCCATATCCCGCAGGCTCACCCGCTCGCGGAAAAAGAAGATCGAGGCCAACAGGCTGAACACAATCTCCACTTGGCCCACGGCCTTGACATAGGACGCATTGACCAGGGCAAACGCGCTGAACCAGCCCAAGGACCCCAGCATTGAGGTCAGCCCCACCCAGCCCGCAACGGGCCAGGCGGCCAGCACGCGGCCCATCTCTCCAGGCTCGCGCCAAGCCATCCACAGCCCCAGCACGATGGCCTGAAAGGCGGTCACCACCGCCAGCGTCGTCGCACCGCGCTCTAGAAACGTCCCCCCCTCTAGCGCCAGGGCCGCCCCGCGATAGCCGATGGAGGCCATGGAAAACACCACGCCTGACCCGATGCCCAGCACCGCCGCTGGTCCCAGACCTACGCGCAGAAGCGGGCGTACTCCATCGGGCGAGGACAGCACCAAAACGCCGGCCAAGGTCAGCAGGATCGCGAATAGGGCCAGCGGCGGCACCATCTCGCCCAGCACCACCGCCGACAGGATCACCGTGCTGACCACCTCGGTCTTGCTCAGCGTCATACCAGTGGCGAAATTCGCCATTCCAAAGAGCCGGATCAGCATCGCCGTCGCCACGATCTGCGCAAGCCCCCCCCAGATCGCAAACCCAAAAAACCACGGCGTCAGCCCTGGCAAGGGTCGGTCGGTGACGCTGAGTAAGATCCACAGGGTCAAAGCTGCAAGCGGCGCGCCATAGATGAACCGGGCCTGGGTCACGCCAAGGGTGCTCAACCGGCGTTTCAGACCTTTTTGCAGCATGAACCGGATGTTCTGCACAAAGGCGGCGGCCAGGGTGATGGGGATCCACAGCTCCATCCCATCGCCTTGGCACAGGGGTCGGCCCAAGACCAGTGCCATCGCGCGCCAAGATGTCATCGACATATGGTTGAAGGAATCGCACAAAGCTGTCAGGGCACAGCGCCATGCCAAAGACGCCCAAACGCATCCGCCCCCACCGCATCCGCAAACGCGGGCCCCGCAAGGGCAGCTTTTTGCAAGTGGCAGCGCTGTGCTATCGCGGCGCGGGCCCGGATCTGCGGGTGCTCTTGGTCACCTCACGCCAAACCAAACGTTGGATCGTTCCCAAAGGCTGGCCGATGAAACGCATGTCCAAGCGCGAGGCGGCCTTGCGCGAAGCCTATGAGGAGGCGGGCGTCGAGGGGGTGATCACTGGAAAATCCCTTGGCTTTTTCGCCTATTCCAAGGTCTTGCGCGACGGCTTGTCGATCCGCTGCTCGGTTCAGGTGTTCCCGGTAGAGGTGACAAAGCTCAAACGAACCTACCCTGAATTGGGCCAACGCAAGCGCAAATGGTTCAAACCCAAAAAGGCGGCAAACCGGCTGAGCGACCCGCAAATGGCGGTTTTGCTACGTCAGTTCGCGGCACATCCCAACAAGGCATAATCCGCCCGCTCGCGATCCACAAATCCGAACAGACGCAATCGCGCGGCCACTTCGGGCAGGGATCCAAGGGCTGCGCGCACCGCCTTGCGCAACGGCGCCACATGCCCGGCATGGGCGGTGATCAAGGGCGGGGCCGGCACAGGGGGTGTCCAATCCACCAGTTCCACCGGGGGCAACGCCCCCCCGTCCTGTCGCCACAACGCATAGGTTTGCGCGTCCACCGCCGCGAGCCGTGCCTCCCCCCGTTGCAGCGCCGTGATCGAGCTTAAATGCGCGCCTGTGACCAGGGGCGCCTCCAACCGCCGGCCCGTCCAGGCGATCAGGGCTGCACATCCCGATTGGCTGTCCGGGTCATTGATGGCCGCGCGGGGTCGCCCCGCTGGGTTGCGCAAAATGGCCGACCGATAGGTGCCCGGCGGGCAGTCTGTCAGGCCAAAGTCAAAGGCACCCACCACTTGGGCCGCACCAGCGCGCCCCAGGGCCAGAGGCCGCCCGCAGCACTGGCCCAACACAAGCCCCGGCCTGCCCCAGGCAAAGGCATCCTCGCCCCAGCTTAGGGTGTGGGGCGCGTCGATGCCCAAAGGCGTGAGCTCGGCCCGGATGCGCGCCCAAAGGGTCTGCCAGGCCGTCCTTTGGGTGTCAGGCGCGTACATCGCAAGGCTCGCCCAGGGCCTGTCACACCCGCTCATGGTGTCAGGTTGGGATGAACCACAGGCTCTTTTGCGCGCAGCAGATGGGCGCGCATCACCGCACCGTAGGAGGGATAAAAATATCCCCGATTGCGCGCCAGAAAATCCGTCCGCCGTGATCGATACAGCTTGGGCAAATCATACCAAGGCACAGTGGGGTTCGCATGGTGGACGAAATGCAGATTGTTGTTGAGAAAAAGAAAGGACAGCAGCCCGCCCCCTTCGATGATCACCGACCGGCCCGAGACCTTTTCATGGGCCTGATGCTCTAGAAAAGTGCGGATTTTCAGAACCGATTGTGCCCCGTAAGCGGCCAAAAGATACGCCCACCACGGGCAGCTTCCCACCCACAAAAGGCAAAGCACCGGAACCACCCCCCACAGGTGCAGCAACC
>JBCBNR010000135.1:0-7808 GCA_039821665.1 Pseudomonadota bacterium | reverse complement strand
GGTTGCCATCCTGCTGGTCGAGCAGATGTCGCGCATGTCAGCGCCCCCCACGGTTAACGTTTTTGCAACGGACATCGACCCGACGATGCTGAGCGTGGCGCGGGGCGGCATCTATCCGCAATCAGCGGTCAAGGATATCCCTCCCGAATTGTTGGAGCGGTACTTTATTGCTGAGGAAAAAGGCTATCGCGTCACCCCACGCATCCGCGATATGGTCCGCTTTTCTGAGCATTCTTTGATCAAAGATCCGCCGTTTTCAAAGTTAGATCTGATCTGCTGTCGCAACCTGCTGATCTACTTTGAGAACGATCTGCAGTCGCGGGTGATCCCGCTGTTTCACTATGCGCTGCGTAAAGATGGTGTGCTGTTCCTGGGCCCGTCCGAAAACCTGGCTGGGCATGATCGGCTGTTTGCGCCCATTTCTTCCAAGCACCGGGTGTTCAAGCGCAACAACAGTGCCACTCGTCCAATGCCGCTGCCTTTGGGTGCAAACGGGGGCGATCGGTCAAACCACGCCCGGGGCGAGAGGCGTGCCATGCACGACGCGGCCCTTGCCCTGGACGAAGATCTGGTGCGCCGCCGGGTGGTGGAGCGGTATGCCCCGCCCTTTGTTTTGGTCAATACGGAAGGCGAGGTTGTTTTCGCCTCGGGCCGCACGGGCCGCTATCTAGAGTTTACATCCGGCAAACCATCGATGCGGATTCTGGACCTGGCCAAAGAGGGCCTGCGCTCGGCCATCAGGGCAGTGCTTAGTTCCAGCGCTTCGAACACCAAGCGGGTGGTCAAACGTGATGTGCGCCTGGATCTGGAAGGCCAGAACGTGACCGTCGATGTCTTGGCCGAGCCCATCGACAGCCAAACCCATCTGATCGTCTTCCAAAACACCACGGATGTCACAACCGACCAGTACCAGGATTTTGGGGTCGAGGTGACACAGTTCACCGACGATATGCGCATCCGCGAGCTAGAGGACGAATTGCAAGAGGCGCGGCAATCCTTGCGCTCTACCGTGGAGGAGTTGGAGACGTCGAACGAGGAGCTCAAAAGCTCGAATGAAGAAATGATGTCGATGAACGAGGAGCTTCAATCGGCCAATGAAGAGCTTTCGACCATCAATGACGAGTTGAAATCCAAGATCGATGCGTTGGCCGAGGCCAAGGACGATATGCAGAATTTCCTGGACAGCACCCGCCTTGCCAGCGTCTTTCTCGACAGTGATCTGAAGATACGCAGTTTCACCCCCACCGCCGCCGAGATGTTGGGTGTGGCGGATGTGGATGTCAGCCGTTCGATCAGCGATTTGCGCACCCGCGCCGACAGTGACCTGCTGGAACAGATTGCCCAAAGGGTGCTGAGCACGCTGGAACCCTATGAGGGGCCGGTGCAGGTGGAAAGCACCGATCGCAAATACTCGCTGCGCGCCCTGCCATATCGCACCGCCGAAGATGAGATCAAAGGTGTGGTGCTGGTTTTTGTGGATGTGACCGACCTCACGCGCGCCGCCTACGCGCTGGATCTTGCGCGCGCCGATGCGGAGGAGCGGCTGATCGAGGTCGAGCAGATCTATCGTCAGACCCCGGTCGCGATGGGTCTGCTAGACGCGCAAAAGCGGTATCTGAGGCTAAATGACAAACTGGCCGAGATCAATGGCCAGCCCTTGCAGGCCATGCTGGGCAAGACTACAGGCGAAGTGGTGCCGGAAATCGCGCTGCTGGTGGATGACCTGATCGATCAGGTCTTGCAGACAGGCGAGCCAATCATCGGGGCCGAAGTGGTCGGCCCAACACCGGCGGAGCCGGGCCAAGACAAGGTGTTCCTATCGGACTGGTACCCCTATTTCGTCGAAGACCAGGTGACCGCCGTGGGGGTTGTGGTTCAAGACGTCACAGAGACCCGCGCACGCGAGAAGCAGGTCAATTTCTTGATGCACGAGCTGCAACACCGCGTGAAGAACATCCTGGCCAATGTGATGGCCTTGGCTCGGCAGGCCAAACGCTCTGCCCATCCGCCGGATGTCGCGTTGGAACGGTTAAACGATCGGCTGCAATCGATGGCGCAGACCAACAATCTGTTGGCGTTGCGCGATTGGCGCTCGGCCGATCTGCGGGCCCTGTTGGAGGCAGAGCTCGTCGCGGTCTATGGCGAAGACCGTGTTCATCTGGTGGGGCCGGAGATCGTGCTAAACTCCAAGGCCACCCTGTCTTTTGCCATGGGTTTGCACGAGATGGCCACCAACGCGGCCAAATACGGGGCGCTTTCGGTCGAGACAGGTCGCGTGGAGGTGACCTGGTTGACCGAGGACCGGGGCGAGGGCCCTATGCTTTTGCTCCACTGGGTCGAGGTCAAAGGCCCAGGTGTTACGGAACCAAAGGACGTTGGGTTTGGTTCGTCTCTTGTAACGATGTGTTTCGAGCAGTCCTTAGAAGGCACGGTAGATCGCCGCTTTGACCCAAACGGCGTCACCTACACGCTTCGAGTGCCCCTGGCACAGGCCTGCTTCGAGCCCGGTGAAGGAGATGCTAACAATGTGCATTCTGATCGTGGAGGACGAAGTTCTGGTCGCGCACGACCTCGCGCTGATGCTTGAGGATGCAGGCGAACAATCTATCGATCTTGCGCATAACCTAAAAGAGGCACAGCGCTTGGTTGCGGCCAAAAGCTATGACATCGGTTTTCTTGACTGGACGCTCAGCCGCACAGAAACCGCAGCACCGGTTGCGGAGCATTTGGCCAAATCTGGGGCGCGGGTCGTGTTGACCACAGGGCAACGGGTCAACGGCGACCGGCTGGAACGCTTGGGCGCGCTGCATGTGCCAAAGCCGTATTCCGCCAATCAGATCCTACACGCGTTGCACGAGTTGAAAAACGCAGCCTAGCCCCAATTTTTCCAGGTCTACGGCTAGCTTGAGAACGGTTTCCAAAAGGGCTTTTTCGCGGGTGTCGGCGGTGCTTGCCATGGATTTGCACTGGCACAAGGGTCGCCTGGATTTTCGCTCAGCCACAACGCACTGCGAAAATAGGAATGGGTCCCGCTGAACGCTTTGCTCTGTTCCTGCGGGTCCTGTTTGGTCGCAATTTCCTCGAGCATTCTGGACCAAGCGGCGCTGAGCCCCTTCAAATCTCGACCTGCATGAACGGTGCCTGCTCGGGCGGCCACCTGAGGGTCGGTATAAAGCAAAACCAGGTTATACCCCGCAGAGACGTTGAAGCTGCCATTGGTCACCTGTTCGATCAGCGCCTCAAAGCGTTGGTAGACATCGTAGGGGAGGACGAAATGCACATCGACCTTTGCAATCGGTTCCGCAAGATTGCCTGTCTTGGCCTGAAGGAAGGCCTCCCTCACGTCTTTTTCGAACGCTGTGATCATATCAGCCGCATTCCCCCGCTCAGATCGCCCTGGTCGGACGAGATACGGTGCGAGGGCTAAAATCAAGTTCTAAGGTGGTTTCAGCCGAGTGACCAGGGGGCCAGCGACCGCTGCCTGCGCCATGCCTTGCCTGGGCACCGGACATAGGCCAACCTGTTGGGCATATGAACCGGCCATAGCACGCGTATGTTTGATCAAGACTTTATTCTCATTGCGGTGAAAGTTCTGGGCACAGGCCTGGCCGGGTTCTTTGGCCTCTACGGTATTTTGCATGATTTTCGGGATGAGACTGGTCGTGTCACGCGCGCGGGGCGCATCGCGATCATGGGGCTTGGCGCGTCCATTTTGCTGACGGGGTTGGCCGAAACCTGGGACGGTCTGAGCGCGCGCAGCGAGAGCCGCGCCGCGACCGAGCGGATTGAACGCGCCATCACAGAGATTGACCGATCGTTGCGCCAGATCGAAGATGTTCAGGTGTTTGTGGCTGACCTTGCAGTGCCGTTGGAGGCACCGGAGGTCGCCGCCTATTTCGCAACGGTCAAAGGCAGTTTCGAGCCTGAGATCGAGCTGTTCCGCACCGGCGTTGCCACCCTCGATGCGCCTGGGCCTGCTGTCTTGGTGCGCAGTCTGACGCGGTCGTTCGACAAGGTTCCGATCTCGGTACGGATCCCGCCCCGCCTGCTGCCGGATGACGACGGGTCTGTGCTTGCTGGTTTGCTTTCTGTGGTTGCGGTTCATATGCACATCTACACCGCCAACACCGCCTATGAGGCGATCGTCGCGGGTGACGCGCGCCCTGATCTGGACATCACGCTTTACGGGGATGGGCGCTTTTTCGACACACCACTGAATGTTTACTACGAGCTTGACCCCGAGAGCGGAGACGCAGACAGCGCACGGCTGTCGATCTCCGGTCGATTGACCGGACCTGGACCCAGCGACTGGACATCGAATGGCAAGGTCATCTCGATCCCTGATTTGCGAGGCGCATGGATCGCGCTGTCTTTCTCGCCCGTCGGAATCGGAGGCAGCGTTGAAAACACCCGGTTCTTGGACCTGCGCGCGCAGATGACGCTGAAGGCGCTTAACCTTCAAGTCAACGCCCGCGATGTTTGGCTAGAGAGCACCCATTTCAGCCAGCACCGGGATGCACAACAAGAGCCTTTCTGGCTTACCAGGTTGGGGGCAGACGATCCCTTTGCCACGCCTGAGCCCCGGCAAAGCCCGGAACAATAGCTTGCCTCTTCCCGTTGTTTTCATACAGGGCTGCCTTGGTGTTTTGAGAGTGCGCTAAGGCAGTCTGCTGTGCGAGCAACTTGCCCCCGGTCACCGTGGCCGGGGGCCTTTTGCTTTCCCTGACACACAAAAAAAAACGCGCCCCCAAACGTTGGGGGCGCGTGACTGCTTCCGAGTATTTGTGGCAGATCAGGACGCGCTTGCATCCATCCCGTTGCGGGCCGCATGGGCCACACGCGCCGCACTGTCTTTGAGGCTCAGCTGCTCGCCTGCCTCCTTGGCCATCGTGCTTGCCTCGTTCAAGGCAGCACGACTTGCGGACAGCAGCTTGCTTTTCTCCGAATGGTACAGGGCTTCGGCCTCTGACACCAAGCGGTCACGATGGGCATGCAACACCTCGTCTTCGCGGCGCGAGTTGGGCAAGGCAGCCCCCACCAGGGCCCCAGCAGCCGCCGCCAACAGGGCAGCCCCCAAGGGATTGTCCTCGGTCTTGTCGCGCACCGCTGTTGTGGTCGCGTGCAGGCGATCCTCGATCACGGACTGGGTCTGGACCGCCCGTTCCCGCAGGCTTGTGATGCGGGCCTTTGCCTCCGGCGACAGATCGTCGAGGCCTTCGCTCAGACGCGTGCGCACCGCCTCGACAGTGTCGGAGTCGCTGACGCGTTGCCACCAGCTTGGCTGCTCGGTTTCTGCCAGGGCGGCCATGCGCGTGTCGAACCCGGGCGAGGGAGGCCGGCCTTCGCTGCCATACTGGGCGACATGGCCCCGACTGATGGGTGTGGGTGTCGGCAACGCGGCCGACCGCAAGGGCACATCCGTGTCGGTCTTATACGCCGGTTGAGGCTCGATGGTGGACGCGCGGCCCGCCAACAACCATGCGGCGCCCACACCGACCATCACAGCGGCCACTGGGTTTGCCTTGACGGTCGCGCCAAGCTCGGCGGCAAGATCGCCGCCATTGGCTTTTAGGTGATCTTTGACCTCGCCCACGATCCGCTCGGGCGAGAAATGGGTGGTCAGTTCATCGATGGCGCGCGCCAGGGCGTCACGCTCTTGGGCGATGTCCTTTTCGATGGCATCCACGTCTTTGGTGTCATCCGTCATTGAACTGCTCCTTCACGGTGCGCAAGTCCGCGCGCACGTTTTTGGTGGTTTGTGTGGGTGCAAGCGCTTGGGGCTTGAGGGCTGCAACACCGCGATGCATCAGTGCGCCCGCGATAATCGCAAAGCCCAGACCCACCAGCAGGGCGGCCCAACCGGCGTCTACGCCCAGGTCGGTCACCGCCACGACCAGTGCAGCCGACAGCACGTTGAGCGCGGTGAGCGCAATCACCACCGCGCCCACGATCATGCCAATGCCAAGGGCGGCAGAAGTGAGGTTCTCGCGCACTTCGGCGCGCGCCAATTCCACCTCTTTGCGCATCAGGCCGCTGGCGTGGGTCAACACATCCGCGACAGCGCCCGTTGATGGGTTGATGGATTGCGGCGCGCTCATGACCTGCGATCCTTTGGGTCACTTGCGGTCATCAGACGCGCAGCGGCAAAGCCGAGCAGTGCCGCACCGCCCAACACCAGGGCTGGGTTCTGCTTGGCAGTGGCACGCAACTGGCCGCCGAGATCCCCGATGGTTTGGCCGCGCAGGCCGTTGCTGACATCATCCATGGCATCCGCCACTGCGCGCCGCGCCTCGGCCTTGAAGCCGGTGTCTCCTGCGTCCTCGCGCAGCATTTCTGCACGATGGGAAAGATGATCGGCGGCTTTGTCCTTAGCTGTATCCAGCTTCTCGGCCGCGTGCGATTGGACTGTTTCTGCGGCTTGTGCGCCGAGCTTCTCGCCTTCCTGCTTTGCCTTGTGAGCGATGTCGCCGAGCTCTTCGGTCGGCTTTTTGTCCGTGTCTTCAGCCGTCATGGGCTGCGGGACGGCAGGCTTGGAGGTGCCGGGTGTGGATGGTGCCGTTGGGGTGACGGGCATCGGGGCCTTTTCGCCCGCTTGGGGATGAACGCTAGTGTCGGAACCGGGTGTCGGTTTCATGGATGTCTCCTCCTGTTTCAGGGGTTCTATTGGGTTGTCTTCAAAGTGCGTGGGCGCGCTTTTCAGGTGGCGAGATTGATGACCGCATGGCCACGACGATCACGCCGATGATGTAGAAAACGCTGTGCATAGGATGTCTCCTTTCCCGGTCTCAACGGGTCAGGCAGCGATGGGGTTCCCGGGCATCTGCGATGGGAACCCGTGGCTGGAGTGGTGCGTTAACCGAAGGAGACGTGCGCCAAGGAGCAACCAATGATCCCCATTCTCAACACAGCAGCTTGTCTGCTGACCATCGGCTTTGGCCTGATCGGTTGGCTTGCGCCGCGCTATACGCTGGAGACGCTGAACCTCGCCACAACGGGTGGGGTCAAAATGGGCCTGTCCGAGATCCGGGCCGCCTCGGGCGCATTGTTTGTGGGCCTTGGCGTCGGTGCGCTGGTTCTGGGGGCGCCGCTGGCCTTTGTCATGGTTGGATGCGCCTATGCGGGCGCGGCGCTGGGTCGGATCACGGCAATTGTCCTGGACGGCGCGCAAAGCCCCATGGCCTACGGCTTTTTCGCCGCTGAGGTGGCGTTGGCGCTGTGGCTGATCGGTGCAAATCTTGGCGCTGCGCGTCTTTAAGGCGTGTGGCTGCGGCCGATCTTAGTCGCGCCGGGCATGCCCCAACAAACGCGAAGCGCCTGCGCGCAGCGCCTCTGACTGGCCTGTGTCGCGCAACTCCTCAAGCAATCTGGTCCAGGCGTCGCGCGCCAGCGCATCATCTTGCACATAGGGATAGCTGGCCCCAAAAGACGCGGCCAGCAACCCATCCATGTCTACCGTTGGGCACCATGCGCCCTCTCTGGCCTCTAGCCCGAACGCGTCGCCCGCTTCGGCCCCCTGGGCCAGGCCGCTTGCCAGCCAGTTGAGGCAGTTTATGGCGGTGAACGGATCGTTCACGCCCGGCGACATGGCCCGTGCCGCCATTTCTACCAACTGCTCGATCAAAAAGGTCACGTTCTGCGCCTCGGTCTTGACTGGGCCGAGGGCAAAGCAATCGCGCAAGTACGCGCACTGGGTCTCGTCAAGCGCGCCCCGTATTTCAGCGACACAGGCGCCGCTCAGCACAAAGGCCCCTGGCGGTGCGGTGACGCGAATGTCCAATCCGTGATCTTGCGCAAGCTCGGACAGGCGC
>JBCBNR010000134.1:0-7817 GCA_039821665.1 Pseudomonadota bacterium | reverse complement strand
ACGCGGCACTTCGGCCACCGTCGCTGTGGCCACGGACATATGGGCCGAGGCGACCATGGGGAACTTGCCCGCAGGCACATAGCAACCCACCGATTGGACGGGGATGTTCTTATGACCCAGGATCACGCCGGGCATCGGCTCGACCTCGATATCGGTCATCGAGGCCCGCTGGGCACGCGCAAAGGCCATAACCTGGTCTTGGGCAAACTGAATGTCGGCCATGTCCTGCGGGCTGACCTGGGCGATCAAATCCTCGATCTGATCCTGGCTCAGCCGAAAGCTTTCGGGGCTGAAGCTGTCGAACTTCTCGGAAAACCGGCGCACCGCCGCGTCGCCATCTGTGTCGATCTCTGCCAAGGCCGCTTCGACAATGGCGCGCACTTTCTGGTCGTCCTCGGCGCGATCCGCCTCTGCCTTGCCTGTTTTAAGATACGTGATGGCCATAAGCATCGTCCTTCGCGTGGTTGAAGCGCCCAAGGGTGGCGCGACTCCGTTGAGCAAAAGAAACCAGCTTCCGCATACGTATTCAACCGTTCTATGCACCGCACCCCGGACGGAGCCGCGAAAACCCCCAAACCCATGCAGCACGCCCATGGCTCTCTTGGGCGAGGCTGTAACCTTCCATAAACCAATCCAATCTAAGGCCTCGATCTGACGGTTTGCGGCGCAACATTGGCCACCCAAAGGGTGGTTGACGCAGCAGGCGCATGGCGTCAGAAGCTCCAACCAACCTCCGTGCCCCGTTGCGACAGGGCGCGCCACAGCTGCGCGCCAATTCTAGGATAGAACATCCATGACCTCGCCCAATCACCTTCCCGTGCCCGAGCTTTACGTGCCGTTCGACCAGGCCGTCGCCGCCAAGGCGGACGCCGCGAACCTACCCTCTTGGGACCTGAGCCCACGCCAGATCTGCGATCTTGAGATGCTGATGAATGGCGGGTTTTACCCGTTGACCGGGTTTCTGGGCCAAGCGGACTATGACGCGGTGCTTGCGGATATGCGCCTTGCCGATGGGACGCTTTGGCCAATGCCGATCACCTTGGATGTAAGCGAAGAGTTTGCAGCCGCCCGTGCGCCTGGCGACCGGATTGCCCTGCGCGACCGCGAAGGGGTGATCCTTGCCACCCTGACCCTGTCTGACATTTGGACCCCCGATAAATCGCTTGAAGCAACGGCCATTTTCGGGGCCGACGACCAAGCCCATCCAGCGGTCAGCTATCTGCACAACCAGGCGGGCAAGGTCTATATGGGGGGTCGTATCGAAGGGATCGAGCCGCCCACCCACTATGACTTTCGCGCCCGCCGCGACAGCCCCAACGAGCTGCGCGCCTATTTTCGCAAACTTGGCTGGCGTCGCGTTGTGGCATTCCAGACCCGCAACCCCCTGCACCGCGCCCACCAAGAGCTGACCTTTCGCGCCGCGAAGGACGCGAAAGCCAACCTGCTGATCCACCCGGTGGTCGGGCTGACCAAGCCCGGCGATGTGGACCACTTCACCCGGGTGCGGTGCTATGAGGCGGTGCTCGACAAATACCCCGCCGCCACCACCTCGCTGAGCCTGTTGAACCTGGCGATGCGCATGGCCGGCCCTAGGGAGGCGGTCTGGCACGGCCTGATCCGCAAGAACCACGGCTGCACCCATATGATCGTTGGGCGCGACCATGCTGGCCCCGGCAAAAACTCCGCGGGCGAGGATTTTTACGGGCCCTATGATGCCCAAGACCTCTTTGAAACCCATCAGGCGGAAATGGGCATCGAAATGGTGCCGTTCCAGCATATGGTCTATGTTCAGGAACGTGCCCAGTACCAGCCTGCGGACCAGGTGGAGGAGGGGATGACCGTCCTCAACATCTCGGGCACGGAGCTGCGCCGCCGCTTGGCGGAAGGCTTGGAGATCCCCGAATGGTTCTCGTTTCCCGAGGTTGTGGCCGAGCTGCGCCGCACCCGCCCCCCGCGCGCCCAACAGGGGTTCACCGTGTTCTTTACGGGTCTTTCAGGGTCCGGCAAATCCACGGTCGCCAACGCGCTGATGGTCAAATTGATGGAGCTCGGGGGGCGTCCCGTCACCCTGCTCGATGGGGACATCGTGCGCAAAAACCTATCTTCCGAGCTTGGGTTCTCGAAAGAGCATCGCGACCTGAACATCCGGCGCATCGGGTTTGTCGCCTCCGAGATCACCAAGAATGGCGGCATCGCGATCTGCGCGCCCATCGCGCCCTATGAAGCCACGCGCAAAGCGGTCCGCGAGGAGGTGGAGGCCTTCGGCGCCTTTGTCGAGGTGCATGTCGCCACCTCACTGGAAGAATGTGAACGGCGCGACCGAAAGGGCCTCTACAAGCTGGCGCGCGAGGGCAAGATCAAAGAGTTTACCGGCATCTCTGATCCCTATGAGGCCCCGCCATCGCCCGAGTTGCGCCTGGACACCGAGGACACGGAGGTGGATCATTGCGCACAGCAGGTGCTGCTCACCCTCAAGAGCCTGGGGTTGATCGGGGCCTGATAGAGCCCAAGCAAAAAGGGTGGCACGGCCATGGCCACAATCCTGGTAACCGGTGGGGCGGGCTATATCGGCGCGCATGCCTGCAAAGCGCTGGCCGAAGCCGGTCACCACCCGGTGGCCTATGACAATCTGTGCGCCGGTTGGCGCGATGCGGTGCGCTTCGGCCCTCTGGAGGAGGGCGATGTTCGTGATGCCACCCGTCTGACGGCGGTTCTGAGGGCCCACAAACCCGACGCCGTCTTGCACTTTGCCGCGCTGATCGAGGTGGGGGCGTCGGTCCAGGACCCAGCGGCCTATTGGTCCACCAATGTCATAGGCTCCAAGACCCTGCTCGACGCCATGGTTGCCACCGGCACGCCCAAGCTGGTCTTTTCGTCCACCTGCGCGGTGCATGGGACCCAGGATGGTGTGACCTTGGATGAAAGCGCCGGTTTTGCACCCGACAGCCCCTACGGTGCCACCAAGGCCGCGGTGGAGATGATGATTGCAAACTACAGGCGCGCCTACGGGCTCCGCGCGGTGGCATTGCGGTATTTCAACGTGGCTGGGGCGGATCCCGAGGCCGAGATCGGCGAGCAACACCGCCCCGAGACCCACCTCATTCCCCGCGCGATCCTGGCACAGCAGGGTGCGGCCCCCCCGCTAGAGGTGTTCGGCACGGATTATCCAACGCGCGACGGCACCTGTATCCGCGACTATGTCCATGTCAGCGATTTGGTGGCGGCCCATCTGGGCGCCCTTGCCCATTTGGACACGCAAAGCCCAAGCCACGCCTTTGCCCTGGGCACCGGCACGGGCCTGACAGTGCGCGAGATTTTACAAGGGATCGAACAGGCCACTGGCACCCCCGTCCCGCACCACATCGCCCCACGCCGCCCGGGCGATCCCTCCGCCTTGGTCTGCGGCAGTGCCAAAGCCCAGGATCTGTTGAACTGGAACCCGAAGCGATCGACCATCGCGCATATCATCGAAGACGCGTTGACCTGGCACCAAGGCCCAGGCTTTTCGCGCTAAGCGCTGAGGTGCCCGACGCTACGCCCCTTTAGCGATAACGTATTGGTCCAGATCCTCGGCAATGCCGCAGGGGCCGGTGAACACGGCGTCCATGGCGGACAGGGCAGCAGCGTGCCCTGCAAGCGTGTCCATGTGGGCGCGGAAATGGGTGAGCACCAGACGGCGCACCCCGGCGGCCTGCGCCATCGACGCGATGTCGGTCGGGGTTGGTGTCAGCGCGGCCATCTCGTCAGAGACTACCTCCCCATCCAGGCGGTAGCACCAATGCACCAACAAATCTGCCCCCACGCAGGCCTGCGCCAAGGCTGGCGAGCGCCCCGCATCCCCTGAATATACCACCTTCAGGCCGTCCGCCTCGATCACAAAGGCAAGGCAGGTCAGCAGCGGTTGGGCGTGTGGCACCTCCAGGGTAGAGACCCGCCAACCCTCCCGCACGATTTGCGCGCCGGGGGCAATCTCCTCGACCTTTGGAGCAGGCCAAGGCCGGGGCAGGGTGCCACCGCGCGCCACCCAGACCGCCTGGCTGGGGGCAAGCTCGGTTCGGGCGCGCAGATCGGGCGCGAACACCCCATCCGCGCCAAACAACTTCTCGGACATCTCGGCCGTGGGGGCCGGGCCATAGACCGCCAAGGGGCGTGCGCCCTCGTCCCAGGCCGCATGCACCAAGCGGGCATAATCCATCATATGATCCGCATGAAGATGGCTGAGAAAAAGCACATCAACATCGCTGGGCCGCAGCCCTGCGCGCAGCAGCCGGTCCACCACCCCGCCACCACAGTCAAACAGGATCCGCGTCCCCGCTACCTCGATCAAATAGCCCGACGCAGCCCGACGCGCGGTTGCCTCCGGCGAGCCCGAGCCGAGGATCGTCAGCCTCACCCGGACGCATCCGCGGGTCGTGACAAATCGCGCTCCAGCGTCTGTTCGATCTTGTCGAGAACCCCCAGAAACGCCTCTTCCTCACCGGGCCCGAGCAACGCCTTAAGGTCAGCTTGGCGTTTGCGCATATGGGGCAGGGTGCGGTCATACAGGACCTGCCCGCTGTCACTGAGCCGCAAACGCAATATCCGGTGATCTTGGGGATCGACGCTGACCACCACTAGCCTGTCATCCACCAATGTCTTGAGCTTGCGGCTGAACTGTCCCTTGTCCATGGTCGAGATCCGGGTCAGGTCCGTGGCCCGGGTGCCCGGGTTGCCACCGATGAGGGACAGGATGCGCCACTGCGCCAAGCTCAGGCCCGCCTTGGCCCGCAACAGTTTGCTTGCCTGGGCATTCAATTTGCTTTGCACGCGCGCCAATCGGTACGTCAAAAACCGATGAACCGGTGCTGTCTCTTCCGACATTCTTGCTGCCCCGTTTCCCCCAAAGCCGCAGTCCAACCCATCAAGAGATAAATAGATTGACGGGTCAACCCAATTATGTCCTCTTAATCTCAAACAATAAACCCGGGAGGACACCATGACTTCACCCATCAGAACCCTGTTGGCCGCAGCGGGCTGTGCGCTGCTTGCCATGGGGGCACACGCGTCCGACTGGGCCCCCAAAGGGCCCATCAAACTGATGATCGCATTTGCCGCCGGGGGCGGGGCCGACACCCAGGCCCGCCTCATCGCAGAGGATTTAGAAGGTAAGTTGGGCTGGAACTTCGTGCCCCAACAGGTCACCGGCAAAGGCGGCTTGAACCTGGCCGCAGCCCTGAAGGACGAGCCTGCGGACGGCTCGGTGATCGGCATGGTCGTGACCGAGACCCTGGGCTACAACATGGCCGCCGCCAATGCGGGCATGACGCCCCAGGATTTCACGCCCATTGCAACCACCGCTGGCTTTCAAATGGGTGTGGTGGCGCCCAGCACCAAAGGTTGGACCAGCTTTGATCAGATGATCGCTGCGGCCAAAGGGGGCGAGGCGATCCGCTTTGGTGTGATGAGCCCCAAACTCGGTGATCTCGCCTATCTGCTGGGCAAGGCTCAGGGTGTGGAGTTTAACATTATCTCCGTCAAAGGCGGGCGGGCTGTGATGAACGGCGTGACGGCGGGCGACATGGATGTGGGCTTCATGGCTGGCATCCAGAACAAAGGCGTGGCTTCGGGCGACCTGGTCAACCTGGCCTCTGCGCTTTCGGTGCCCCTGAACCAAACGCCGGACGCGCCGACCTTGGCCGATCTGGGCGTGCCGTTCAGCGCCGATGGCTATTTCCTGTTCATCGGTCCCGCTGGCATGCCCACAGAGGCGCGCGACGCCTTGGCAGAGGCAATCGCAAGCGTTGTCAGCACATCGGGCACAAAAACCAACGCCATGGTCACCAAGGCCTTTGGCGGCGCCTCCGTGATCACGGGCGAGACGCTCGATGCCCTTGTGGCCTCGGACTTTGAGAGCGCGGGCGCGTTGCTGCAAGCGGTCTCTGACTAGCGTCCAAACCCGAGCCCTTTGGGGCTCGGGCCTGCCGTTTGACACAGGACAGACTCCGTGGGCCAACCTAACATCCTTCTGATCTCAGCGGACCAGCAGCGGGCCGATTGCTTTGGTTTTGAAGGGCGCGGCGTCCAGACGCCGAACCTGGACAAGCTTGCGGCCAGTGGCACGCGCTTTGCGGCTTGCATCACGCCTTGCGTGGTCTGCCAACCGGCCCGCGCGTCGATCCTCACCGGCCAGCTGTGTCGCACCCATGGGGTCCACGACAATGGCATCGACCTGGCACCTGAGGTGGGCGAAAAAGGTTTCGCCGGTGCGCTGGGGGCCGCCGGGTACGACACCGCGTTCTTCGGCAAAGCCCATTTCTCGACCTACCACACCTTCGCGCCCACAGGCTCGCCGGAATGCCTGCGCTCGTCGGCGGACTATGATGCGGATTGGTCCGGTCCCTATATGGGGTTCGAGCATGTGGAAATGATGCTGGTGGGTCACAACTGGTTCCCCCCCGAAAAACCCCCCGCCGGTCAGCATTTTGAACGCTGGTTTCACGCAGATGGGCAGGGTGATGCCCGCATCAAGGCCTATTGGGAAAACGGCGGCGACACCAAGGGGGCCGCGCAGACCTGGCACTCGAAACTGCCGGTGGCCTGGCACAACACCCCCTGGACGGCGGATCGCGCCATCGACTGGCTGACCAACCGCAACAGCGATGCGCCCTTTTGCGCTTGGGTCAGCTTTCCCGACCCCCATCACCCATTCGACTGTCCCGACCCGTGGTCGCACCTCCATGACCCGGCCGAGGTCGACCTCCCCCCCAACCGCACCCGCAGCTTCGAGGGGCGCCCCTGGTGGCACGAGGCGGTGTTGACGTCCGAACCCGCAGGCCCCGCCGAGAACCGCGAGGTGCGCAAAACCTACAGCCGGATCGAGGGGCAAACGGACACCCAGTTGCGCGAGATCATCGCCAACACCTACGGTCAGATCGCCCTGATCGACCACAATGTCGGACGCATGCTCGCTGCCCTCGACCGGTTGAGCCTGCGAGAGAACACGCTCGTGGTCTACATCTCCGACCATGGGGATTGGCTGGGGGATCACGGTTTGATCCTTAAAGGGCCCATGCATTACGAGGGGCTGTTGCGCGTACCTCTTATCCTGTCCGGCCCGAACGTCCCCAAGGGCGAGGTGCGCACGGCCCCGGTCTCCACCCTTGATCTGGGCGCTACCTTCTGCGCTTTGGCAGGCACGGACCCGCTTCTCCCCCAGCACGGCACCAACCTGTTGCCGGTGATCCAGGACCCTAGCGCCACCCGCGATTTTGCCATGAATGAATGGGAGCTTTTGCCAACCCGCACTGGCGTCGCGCTCTCCTTGCGCACCGTGCGCACAGAGACCCACAAGCTGACGCTGGATCTGCGCTCGGGCGCGGGCGAACTCTACGATCTCTCAGCCGACCCCTTTGAGATGCAAAACCTGTTTGACACAAAGGACGCCGCCGACATTCAAGACCGGCTCATGGCCCATCTGATGTCCCGCCCCGACGATATGGGCCCCAACCAAACACAGGTGGGCATGGCCTAGGCGCGCGCGCCCTTTCATTTAAGCGCCCACGCCCTTTCATTTTTGCCCAAATATCCTGGGGGGACGCGCGACGCGCGGGGGGGCAACGCCCCCCAGGGCCCTGCACGCCCAAAACGGTGTGAGCAAAATCAAGGGCCCGGTGACCATCCAAAAGCTGAAGTCAAATGCGCAAGGCCCCGAACCGCTGTATCATAATGGGGGCGTCTGATATTGGGGTTGTCTTCAGCTTTTGGATGGTCACCGGGCCCTTGATTTTGCTCACACCGTTTTGGGCGTGCAGGGCCCGGGGGGGGGGGGGGGGGGGGGG
>JBCBNR010000133.1:0-7834 GCA_039821665.1 Pseudomonadota bacterium | reverse complement strand
GATCGATATCCGCCAGATCGCCCGGGACGAGTTGCGCCACTCGATCACCTATACCAGCTACGATCCTGCCCTATTCTATGGCACGGTCGCCCAGAACATCCGTCTGGCCGCGCCATCGGTCAGCGATGGGGACATCACCGCGATTTTGCACCAGTTGGATTTGATGGAGGAGCTGCAGGCCTTGCCCGATGGGATCGAGACGCGGCTGTCCGATCGCATCCTCTCGGACCTGCCAGATGAGACGATCAAGGCGCTGACGCTTGCCCGGTCCCTGGTCAGACCCTGTTCCATCCATCTGTTCGCCGACCCCAGCAATGGCCTGGGGGATGCCCGGCGCGCCTGTTTTCGCGATTGGCTGACGGCCAACCGATCGCGCCACACCATCGTCATTTCCACCGAGAACCGCGCCTTTATCGACATGGCCGATCGCTGTCTCTACCTCGATCAGGGGCGGGTGCTTGTGAATGACACCGGCCCCGTGGGTCAAAAGAAGCTTTGGGCTGTGCTCAACTCTGCTGGAGGATAATCATGTCACTGACGTCCAACACGCCCACCGCCACGGGCCCTTTGGCCAAGCAGGCGCGCAAGCAAAAGGCCAAAAAGCCGCGCTTGGCCGCCATGTTCTCGTTCGTGTTGTTGGCGGGTGTGGGCGCGCTGATCGTCCTGGCTGCGCGCACCGACGTGCCCCAGATCACCCGAGCACCCGGCAAGGTGGTGCCTTTGGGTGATCACACCCAGATCGAAACCATGGAAGGGGGCATTGTGGCAGAGGTCCATGTGGGCGAGGGCGAGCGGGTGGAGATGGGGGATATCCTGGTCGAGCTTTACAACCCCTCCCTGGCCCGTGAGCACGAAACTCTGCGTGAGCAATTGGTGGCTGTGGATGTGCGCGCGGCCAATGCGCGCGCGGTTCTGGGCGCGCTGAACGAAGAGGGGGGCGACTGGGCCGAGCGGCTAGATCGCCTCAGCCGCCAGGGCCTGGGCCAAGCAGCAGCAGAGCTTCAGGTTTATGCCGAAAGCCAAGCCATCCGCTCTACCTCGATTGCCAGCCAGCAGAAAACTATTGGTGTGCTGACCCAAGCGACGGATCTGACCACGGACCGTGTTGCGCGCCGCCGGGAGGTTTTTGAAAGCTCGCAACAGCTGTTCGAACGGGGCCTCGTGACCCGCACGGACCTTCGGGCCGAGGAAGACCAACTCGACACTGCAAAGACCCGTGCCTCGGATGCCATTGTGCGTCTGGCCGAGGCGCAGAATGCCGTGACCACCGCCATCGCCGAGCGCGCGCAAGAGACGCTGACCTTGCGCGAGGAGACCTTGGCCAAGTTGGACATTTTAGAGCAAGAGCAGGCGCAATTGCGCACCGCCCTGAAGATCGTCTCAACCAGGCTCGACAGCCTCAAGCTTGCGGCCCCCCGTCCGGGCATTGTCCAATCGGTGGCCTTTCCGAACCCGGGCGAGGTGATCGAGCCTGGAGAGACGGTGTTCGAGCTGCTGCCTTCCGAGCCTGCGTTGGTGGTCGAGGCCCGCATCCCGGGCACTGACATCGGCCATGTGACGGCCCAGCATGCGGTGACCGTTGGCATCGACAATTATGATGCGCGCCGGTACGGCAAGGTGTCCGGGCAATTGGCGACGTTTTCGCCCATTCCGTTGACCGATGAGGTGACCGGCGCGCCTTACTTCCGCGCCACCGTGAGGATCGACGCCAATACGGTGGGTGAGGGGGCGTATCAGATGCCGATCCTGGCAGGCATGACCACGGTGTCCGAGATTGCAACGGGCGAGCAATCGTTGCTGTCCTACCTGTTGAAACCCATGCAATACACCCTGCAGCGCGCCTTTACGGAACGCTAAGGCGGCGGTGTGGGTCCCGGCGGCAACCCCGGGGCCCCAGAACAGGCAGTGTGCTTACAGAAAGTCGTCCCGGCGCGGGGTGAAGCAATCAACCAAGGTGCCTGGTTCCAAGCAGATACAGCCATGAACCTGCTCAGACGGGATGACAAAACTGTCGCCCGGTCCCACCTCGCGCGTCTCGTCCCCCAAAGAAAAGCGGAAGCGGCCGCTTTCCACATAGGTGGATTGCACATGGGGGTGGGAATGGAGTGCCCCTTCGGCCCCGGTCGCTGCGAAGCGGAACGCCACGACCATCAGGTCGGGATGATCCGACAAAACCTGACGGGTCACATCCGGGCCCGTTTCAATGATGGGATACGCGGTCATCCCTGCCTCCACCGTGTTTACGAGAACAACATCCCACCATTTATATCGATGTTTGTCCCGGTGATGAAGGCGCTGTCGTCGCAAGCTAAAAACAGCACCGCATTGGCTGTGTCCTCCACCGTGCCCTGGCGTTTAAGCGGGGCATTCGCCTCGTACCCGCGACGCCCGGCATCGGGGGTGTGGATGTTGTGAAAATCCGTATCAATCATGCCGGGGCAAAGCGCATTCACGCGAATGTCGGGTCCAAGCTCTTTGGCGAGGCTGCGCGTCATGGTCATCACCGCGCCTTTCGAGGTGGCATAGGCCACAGCACCCGGACCGCCGCCATCCCGCGCGGCCTGGCTGGCCAGATTGACGATGGCACCACTTTTCATGTGTTGAAGGCAGGCGTTGGTTACCATGAACGTGCTGGTCAAGTTCAGATCAATCACGTTTTGCCAATGGGCAAGCGGCATGTCGGCCACCTTCACGCGCGCGACCAAACCGCCTGCATTGTTCACCAGAACATCGAGGCCGCCAAAGGTGTCGACCGTCCGGTCCACCAGGGCCGCGACATCCTCTTGCTTCATCAGATCGCCCTGCATGGCAAAGGCGGTGCCGCCGGCGGCTTCGATCTTTGCCACCGTCTCCTCGGCGCCTTTGGACGAGGCGAAATAGTTGATCGCAACCTTCGCCCCTTCCTCGGCCAGCTTACACGCAACCGCGGCCCCGATATCCCGGCCACCGCCGGTGACAATTGCCGATTTTCCTGCAAGTTTCATTGGGCGTCCTTCCTTTAAGCGTTGGCCAGTTTCTTGAGAACCACCTTGAAAGTGTTCTCGTCGGCATCGGTGAAATAGAGATCAGCGTCATAGCCCTGATCATCCATGAAATTGAAAATCCGCTTCGGTGCGTCCAGGCGGTAGGGCACAAGAAGCGTCGCGATCCGGTGACGGGTGGCCTGGGGATAGCGCAAGGTCATGCAGGTGCTGACCGGCAAGCCTTCGTAATCTATCGGGTCCACATCCGGGAAATCCGTGAACTGGCTTGTTTCGGGTTTGCCCGCCTCAGACCACACCACTTGGCCGTAGAACCCAGCCCGCGTGCCGGTGTTGCGAAACGAGGTTTTGCCCAACTCAAACGGCGCATTGGCGTGCAACAACCAATCGAGGGTCACAGGCGAAGTGGCGTCGACCTTATCGACAATCACGAAGTAGCTGTTGCGCACGAAATAGATCTCGCGCTCGGCCAGCGTCACCTCGGGCGAGAGGCTTTGGTAGGCCGCCGTCGCATCGCCGCGGATATAGATGTGATCGTCTCGCGTCTCCGCCGCGAGAATGCGGCCGGTTGCGCGCATCGCTTTGGATTTGTCTTTTTCGGCGTACTGCCCTTTACCGTTGATCAGGATCGCGTTTTTGGATCGGGTTTGACGCCGCCAATTGCGATGCATGGAGGAATTGAAGGCCACGTAGTGCCCCGATTGGATCGCCAGATCCTCACCGTAGGCAGAAAGACAAAAGGCGTTTTGATCCCCATGGCTGTGACTGACCGAGCCGAAGGGTGATGACTTGAACACAAACTGGATGTGCTGGTCCGGGTCATCCATCGCATGCTGCACGCCCACCCAGCCGATGCCTTTGAAATGGCGCAAGCCACCTTCAGGCGGGGTTGCCTCGATCACCGGGAAATCGGTTTGGAAGGTTAGCTCGTCAAAATGGGTGTCCCACCAGCCCCAGTTGTAGAACGCCATCTCGGTGCCGGGGTTGAGGCGCAGGTTCTCGTCGCAATACCACTGATAAGCGCCGTTGCCCGTGGCACCTGCGAACTGGCGCAGGTTAAGACCGGTTTTTATGCAGGCGTAATCGCCCATCGTGCTGTCATCCCCAAAGGTCCCACGGCGGGTGTTGGGGGCTTTGCAATAAAGCGGGAAATCCCCGGTGTTCTGGAAAAAGGGCCGCTGGTACAGGTCCAAACCGGTGTAGGATTTCAATCGGTTGGCCGCGTCGATCAGATAGGCGATGCCCATCATCCAGTAATGGGTGCCTTCGGCCCAGCCACCGTCGCTGTCCCCCCAGGGAGAGTAGACATTGGCCAGAAACTCGATGCAGTAGTGCAGCCATTCCTCGGCCTCGTCCGCCTCGTCCAACAGCGCGATGCATGCGGGCACAATCGTCAGCGAGACGGAGCGGACGGCGTGGCTGTCATAGGGAAAGAGGTGGATTTTGGCGTTCAGGATCGCATGTTCGGCAATGTCACGGGTCCGCGCCAATAGCGCTGTGCGCACCGTCTCACGCTCGTCCGGGGACAACGCGTCATAAAGCCAGTCATACCCCCAGGCCAGCGCGTTGCACACGCGGTAGGCCCATTCGTCCGTATAGGCGCGGGAGGTGACGCCCATCGGGTCCCAGCTTGCGGCCTCCAGCAACCATTCCTTGGCCCGCGCGGTCATCGCCGCATCGCCCGTGACAGCGCCCCCGATGGCCAAGTGTCGGATGGCATACCACAGCTCTTGCAAGTCGATATAGGTCTGTCGCCAGACGGAGGCGACGCGCTTGTGATCGGGATAGCCCGCAGGCTCGGACATCACCGGGCGGTCCATCCAAGGCACCACTGATTTGGCGTAGAACGTCGCCCAGGTGCAATGATCCGGGTCGGCTGCAACGGCTGTTTTGAACGCGCTCAGGCGGTCTTGGCTTAGCCACAGCCGGGGATGGGATCGCGGTGAGTGGGACAGCCGAACATCGCGCGAGGGCAGGGGGGTCTGTGCCAGATCCGCGCCCAAGGTGAAACTGCGGGTGCTGCTCCAAGACGCGGAAGGGGCGGCCTTGCCCGGGTCCCATGTGGTGTAGCACCAATGGTAGGTGCCCGGCTCGAACACTCGATCTGGCGTAAAGAAGTTCAGGGGCAAATCCTCGAACACTTGGGTTTTGCCCTTGGGAAATCCAGGATCGGTGGAGACCCGCAGCACATAGCGCGCCTCATCGTCGATCACCGGCAGCCAGGTAAATCGTGGTGGGTTCTCGGCAACATCTGTTTCGGCCACGGGACCATACTGGATGATCAACCGGCCTGCCTTGGGTTCATCAAGCAAGGGAAGTGCGTCGCCCGCCATAAGGGTACCTTGGTTCGTAGGTGTGCGTGGGAAAGGACGGGGCGGCATCGCGCGATGCCGCCCCAAATGGGGCCTTAGCCGCCGTATTGGCGGTCATAGGCTGATTGCATCGCTGCAATCACATCGCTGTAGCCCATCTTGTCGAGGGTCGCGAGATACTCGTCCCACTCTGCCTCGATGCCGCCACCCAGGATCCAGGCTTGCTGACGCTCCAGCATGTAGGTCTGGATCTGGCTCCACTTCTTGTCGTAGACGCCTTGCTCGTCTTCGTTGAAGGCCACGCCCAAGAATTGGTCGATCAGATAATCACCCGCATCATAAAGCTCGATCCCGGCCACGGCGCTGGGGTTCGTCCACTGGATCTCGTACTTGAAGTCCTGGAAATAGCCGCGCTGGATCTGCGAGCCGACCTGGTACAGTTGGCTGTTCACCGGCCCTGCTTCCATGAAGTCTTTGCGGAAGATTGCCTCGCCATCGACAGCGTCATAATGGGTGCCTTCGATGCCGAAATTGGCCAGACGGCGCCCCTCTGGGGTGAACCAGAAGTCAAAGTATTTGATCGTCGTGACAGGGTCAGGGTTGGTGTAGGAAATGGCCCAACCGTCCGGCTTGACCGGGATGCGGCGATGCTCTTCGATCCGCTTGCCCGAGATCGAGGCGGGCGGGGCGATCACCGACAGCTCGAACCCTTCGATCTTATCGCGCAGCTTGGGGTTATAGCCTGAGGTGGACGCGAACCAATCATGGGTCATGCCGCCCAGGTTCTCGGACAACAGATATTCGCGCGCAGACGACCCACGGGTGAACACCTCGGCATCGATCAGGCCCTCGGTATACCATTGGTGGATATTCTTGATCCCCTCGCGGTAGCCTTCGCCCACATAACCATGGGTGATTTGACCATCGGCCACGTGGAAGTCGTGGTAGGTGTCAGACCCCGAAGAGCGGCCGTCCCACAGGGTCACAAGGCGCAACACCTCTGGCCACTGACGGGCAAAGAAGGGCACTTCGTCTTTTTGGCCGTTGCCGTTGGGGTCTTGGTTGCGGAACGCGGTCAGCACGTCGTAGAGCTCGTCCACGTTCTGCGGCACCTCAAGGCCCAGCTTGTTCAGCCAGTCCGTGCGCATCCAATAGGCCCGGCCATATTTGCCATCGGGCAGATAGGGGATGTAGTAAAGGTTGCCATCGAAGGACGAGACGGCCGCCTGCTTCTCAGGATACTTCTCGAAGAACGCTTTGATGTTTGGCGCATGGGCGTCGATCAGATCGTTCAGCGGCACAAATGCACCCTGCGGCCCATACTCGTTGACCATGTTCTTGATTTTGTCCCCGCCCACAATGTGGGGCAGGTCGCCCGAGGCGAGCATCAGGTTGTGCGCTTCTTTCGAGCTTGGGGTGTTGGTGCCGAACGTCGCCCCTTTGAGGGCCACACCGGTCATGGCGCGGGCCGCTTGTTCCACCGGCCAGTTGCTGTCGTAGTGATAGCGCTTGTTGTGCAGGTGAACCGTGAATTCCACCGGCTCGTCAACAATCTGAAGGTGACCATCGGCGATGGCCGGGGCGGTCATCGATGTGGTCAGCAAGGCTGCTGCCAGAAGTGATGTAAGTCGCATAGTTTCCTCCCTTATGCGTGGTGTTTTGGGCGCCGCCGCTCGGCCTATTCTTTGACGCCGCCCAGCATGATGCCTTTGTTGAAGTATTTTTGGATGAACGGGTAAAACAGCAGCACAGGAATGATCGAGCAGACCATAATCGCGGCTGTTACCGTTTCGGCCGAGTAAACTTGGCTGAGCAGCGAGGTTCCGAACTCCTCGTCATCGGACAAGGTGGCGATCACCTGGCGCAAATACACCTGAAGTGGGATCTTCTGCTCGTCCTTGAGCAGCACCATGGCCCAGAAAAACCCGTTCCAGCGGGCAACCATGCAAAACAGGATGATGGTGACCAAGGCTGGCTTTGACAGCGGGATGTAGACTTTCCAAAGCACCTGAAACTCGTTGGCGCCGTCCATCCTGGCGGCTTCCTCGAAGGATTTTGGGATCGACTCGAAGAAGTTGCGCAGCAGGATGATGTTAAACGCGTTGCAGGCAAACGCGATGATCAAGCCGAAATAGCTGTCCATCAGGCCCAGGTCGCGCATGTTCAGGAAAAACGGGATCAGGCCCGCGTTGAACCACATCGTGAACGCAACAAACAGGTTGAAGTAGCGCCGACCGATCAACTGAGGCTTGGACAGGGCATAGGCCCCCGGCACGATGATCAACATACTGACCAGGGTGCCGCCGAAGGTATAGATGAACGTGTTGCGATAGGACGACCAAAACATCGGCTCCGACAGCACATATTGATAGGCCGAGAGGGTCAAACCGATGGGCCGCCAGAACACCGTCCCCGCACTCGCCGCCGAGCCATCGCTGAAGGACACAGCGGCGATATAGATGAACGGATAGAGTGTGGAGAGGGTAAAGAGCCCGATCAGCAGCATGTTGAGCCGCACAAACAGCCGGTCACCGCGTGAAT
>JBCBNR010000132.1:0-7868 GCA_039821665.1 Pseudomonadota bacterium | reverse complement strand
ATCTGATCCTCCGATCTTTGAGTTGTATCGGGAACGAAAGCGGGGGGCTTTGGCTGTCCAGCCAAAGGGTGAGGAGCGCCAGGGTGAGGGAGAACAGCACCAGGCAGAACGGCACGAACCAATAGCTGGCGCGCAAATCAGCCAAGGCCTTCATCACCGCCGCGCGATATCGTGTCATGGCCATCCCTTCCCTTGGAGGAACCCAAAGCCCCCCGCTTTCGTTCCCGATACAACTCAAAGATCGGAGGATCAGATGGCCGACCGCCCATCCATCAAAGATGAAGACACCTATGAGGCCTTGCGCGACAAGGGTTATGACAAGCAAAAAGCGGCCCGCATCGCGAACGCGCAAGCAAGCGATGACCAGGACCCCGCCACAAAGGGCGGCAAAGCGCCTCCCTATGAAGAGTGGACGAAGGACGAGCTGATGGACCGCGCGCAGGAACTGGACGTAGAGGGCCGTTCGTCGATGACGAAGGATCAACTGATCGACGCATTGCGGGACTGACAAGCCGCGGATTCTGCGACCTTGCCCTGCAGAAAAGACACCCGCCTTAAACCAGTTTGCAAACAGGCAATTTGGGCAAAATTCACCGGAACTCCGCCTGCGACATTGTGTTGTGGTCCCAGATGCCCGGCCACTGTCGGGCCTACTCAAACTAAGGAGAAAAGACATGAAACGTTTTCTCATCACCTCTGCTGCTGCATTTGCGTTGGCAGCGCCTGCCTATGCGGGCGACAGCACGAAGTCTTACACCAGCGGCGACACGGCCATGATCAAGGCGCACCCCTTTGATCAAGCTTCCGAGTTGCATGCCTCCGACTTGATGGCGATGCCGGTCTACAGCATCGAGGGCACGCTCGACGGTGCGCAGGCCAGCGTGAGCGAGATCCCCGAAAACTGGACCCAGATCGGTGACGTGAACGACATCATCCTGACCAAGGATGGCGACGTGCAGGCCCTGATCGTGGGCGTTGGCGGCTTCTTGGGCATGGGCGAAAAAGACGTCTCCATGACAATGGACCAGGTGAAGTTCGTGGCCGACAGCGATGAAGAGGGCACAATGTACCTGGTGTCCGCTGCCACCAAGGACAGCCTGACCGACGCCGAGGCGTATACATGGTCGATGGAAGATGTGCGGGATGTGCGCGCGGACACCGACATGGCTATGGACAACGCGATGGACCGCCCGATGCTCAACCGCCCCATGGTCGAGCGTGAGGGTTGGATGACCACGTCGCTGGACGAGCTGACCGCCGAGGACATCGACGGCATGACCGTGTACGGCACCAATGACGAAAACGTCGGCGAGATCAGCGAGCTGATCATCTCCACCGACGGTAAGATCGAGATGGCCGTGATCGACGTGGGCGGCTTCTTGGGCTTGGGCGAGAAGCCCGTGGCCGTCACCTTCGACGAGCTGCAATTGCTGCGCTCGGACGCTGGCGATGATCTGCGGATCTACATCGACAGCACGGAAGAGGCATTGGAACAGCAGCCCGAGTACCAGGGCTAAGAACCACCGTTCCACCCAAAGTGACGAGTAACCCAAGGGGCCGGCATTGCGCCGGTCCCTTTTTCGCATCCGCACGGAACATATTGCGGCGCAGCGCGTTTGTTAGGTGAAACCACTAAAGGATGCGAGATGAGCCGACCGCGCACCGCCATCATCCCCGTTGCTGGCCAAGGCACGCGCCTTTTGCCGGCTACCAAATCGGTCCCCAAAGAGCTGTTGCCAGTTTATGACACACCGCTTTTGCAGTTCGCCCTCAACGAGGCAGCGGCCGCAGGAGTAGAGCGTGTGGTGCTCGTCACCCATCCTGAAAAGCCCGGCATCGAGGCTTACTTGGAACCACGCACCCTGCAAGTTCAGGCACTGGCTAAGAAGGGCCAGCACGACCTGGCCGCAGCCCTGCGAGACACAGGTGCACCGCGCTATGTGGACGTGGTCTGCGTAGAGCAGGCGCAGCCCTTGGGGCTGGGGCATGCTGTGGCTTGTGCCGCACCGGTCAGTCTGCCTGGCCCGATCGCAGTGATTTTGCCCGATGATCTGATCCTCGGTCCGCCCTGTCTGGCGCAGATGGCGAATGCCTATGCGGACGCGGATATGAGCGCACTTGTCGCGGCCATGGATGTCATGCCCAACGAGGTGCAAAGCTATGGCATTTTCGATGCAGACCCTTCGGACGACATGCTTTTGCCCAGCCGGGGCCTGGTGGAAAAACCGGATCCGAGCGAGGCCCCGTCGGATCTGGCGGCCGTGGGGCGGTACATCCTTGATGCGCGGGTGTTTGACCTGTTGAAGACCCAGGGCCCTGGTGCGGGTGGTGAGATTCAATTGACCGACGCGATTGCGCGGTTGGGCGGCCTCTTTGCCTTTCGGTTCGAGGGCACGCGCTTTGATTGCGGAACACATGAGGGGCTTTTGAATGCGAGCCTTGCCCGGCGCGAACGGCTTTTGGACACGCGTTTTGACATTCTTTTCGATCATGCAGCGGAGTGAGAGATGTATTACGAGATGATAGGTTTTGCCCCCAATAGCCTGAGCGAGCCAACCTCTGCCCCGCCCCTCTTGGACTTGGACCAAGACGCGCTGTTTTTGGATTTCGATGGTACGCTGATCGACCTTGCGCCCTCGCCCCAGGCGATTGAGGTTCCTGACGATCTGCATCGGCTGCTCGCGCGGTTACACACGCAGCTGGGCGGCCGGCTGGCCCTTGTGTCCGGGCGCTCGGTGGCGGATCTGCAAAAGCACCTGCCCAGCTTTCCCGGCATTCTGGTGGGTGGGCATGGGGCCGAGACGCGCCAGGCTGGGCGCCTTCATCGACACCCCCTGGCCGACAGTGCGCTGATTGCCCGGGTTCAGTTTTTGGTCGAAGAGTTTACCGGCCTTCACCCCGGAGTGGAGGTGGAGAGAAAGCCCACGGGCGTTGTGGCCCATTACCGCCAGGCACCCGAAGCCCAGCAGACCCTTTATAAGTTCTTTGAGACACTCACCGACAGTCACCGGGACCTGCATTTGCAAATGGCCCATTGCGCCTATGAGTTGCGCCCGGCGGACGCAGGCAAAGATCGCGCCGTTGCACGGGTGATGGATGGCAAAGTGTTCAAAGGCGCACGCCCTGTCTTTATCGGCGACGATCTGACGGATGAGCCTGCACTGATGTGGTGCCAAGACCATGACGGTCTGGCGATCAAGGTTGGTGACGCGGCGACCTGTGCCACCTGCCGCGTGGACACCCCACAAGACGTGCGCAGCTTGTTGGAGCGCAGTTTGGCATGAGCCGCATCGTCGTCGTGTCGAACCGCATTCCAGGCGACGCCCCCCCATCGGGGGGGTTGGTCTTTGCGCTGCACGACATGCTCGCCCGCTCCGGTGGGCTGTGGGTGGGGGCCGCGGACACCTACAGCGCCGCCCCCGACACCCGCCTGGCACCACAGGCTTGCGCGCACGGGTATGGCAAAGCCACCTTTGAGATCAGTGTCGAGGAGCATGAGGCCTATTACCTGGGCTACGCGAACGCGGTTCTTTGGCCGCTTTGTCACCGGCGGACGGATCTGTTGGACATACAAGCCGGGTTCTATCCAGCCTATGCCGCTGTGAACGCGCGGGTGGCAAAAGCACTGGCGGCGGAGCTTCGACCGGATGATCGCATTTGGGTGCATGACTATCATTTTTTGCCCCTGGCCCAGGCGCTGCGGGCCGAGGGCGTGCAAAACACCATCGGTTTTTTCTTGCACATCCCCTTCCCGTCCGCCGCTGACCTGCCCGCGCTGCCCCAGGCGGAAATGGTGCCCGGATGGCTTGCCGCCTATGACCTTGTGGGCCTGCAATCCAAGCGAGATGTGGCCAGCGCCTTGGAGGTGTTTCGCGCAAACGATGGCTGCGAGTTGGGTCTTGATGGGCGTGTCCAGCACGGGCGACGGGCGCTCGACCTGCGCGCCTTGCCCATCGGCATTGATGCCGAGCCATTTTTGAAAGCAGCGCGTGAGGCGGAGGCGGGCCTGCTGCCCAGCCTTGTTCCACGGCCTGCAGAGGCGCCGCTGATCGTCGGGGTGGACCGGCTGGATTACTCAAAAGGGATCCCGCAGCGGATTGATGCGTTTTCCCAATATCTCAGCGACCTGCACCAGGGCAGCCAACCGCCTGCCTTTGTCCAGGTGGCGCCGCTGAGCCGTGCAGATGTGGGTGCGTATCAAGACTTGCGCGCCGAGTTGGAGGCGAAGGCCGGGCAGATCAACGCCCGGTTCGGCACACTGGGGCAGACACCGCTGCGCTATATCAACAGCCATGTGGACCGTGACAGCCTGGCGCAGCTCTATGCTCAGGCCCATGTCGCAATGGTCACCCCGCTGGCCGACGGTATGAACCTGGTCGCCAAAGAATTTATCGCAGCCCAACCGAAAACCGACCCGGGCGTTCTGATCCTTTCCCAATTCGCGGGGGCCGCCGAGCAGATGGAGGCCGCGTTGATCGTCAATCCCTATGATCCGCCCGCGATGGCTCAAAGCCTGCGCACGGCCCTGTCCATGCCCTTGGCAGAGCGTCAGGCCCGACATGCCGCCTTGCTGGAAGGGGTGCTGGCGCAAGATGTGCACCATTGGTCCCGCAGTTTCCTGGCCACCCTAGACCGCCAAACACCCGAGACGCGGCTGAGCGCGTAAAGCAAAGCCGTTGTTTGGGAACCAGGCCCCGGTCGGGGCGTTGACGGGGTGCTGATGCAACCCCGCGCCAAGGATGGAGGGCCGGATGGCTTTGACCGCTATTCTCGATGATCTCAAAGACACGGGCGATGGGCAGTCGATCAGCCTTGGGTCCATCTTGGACGCCTTCGAGCAACGCTCGCTGGGTGTGCTTCTGACCCTTTTCGCAGCCATCGCTGCCCTGCCCATCATAGGGGGCATTCCAGGGATGTCGTCCCTGGTCACAGGTTCTTTTTTGATCGCGATTTTTCAATCCTTGTTTGCCGATGGTGGCCTGTGGGCACCAGAGCGCGCACGCAATTGGAAGATCGACAAGGACAAAGTCACCTCTGCTGTCGATAAGGCAAAGCCGGTGGCCAAGTGGATCGACAAGCACTTGAAAAAGCGGTGGGAAGGGCTGATCGAGGGAAAGATCGCCCGCTGGACCATCATCGCGTGCTCCATCCTGCTAGCACTGACCTTCTATCCCCTTGCACTCATCCCCTGGGGTGTGCAGCCGCCTGCCCTTGCGATCCTTGCCTTCGGCTTGGCGCTGCTGGGCAAAGACGGGTTTCTCGCCCTCGCAGGCTATGCCTTCACGGCGGCCACTGTGGTTTTGCTGGTCTGGATCCTGTAGCGCCGAAAACGCCGCTTGCACAAAAAAACCCCCGCCCATCGGGGCAGGGGAAGTTCAGGGAACAAGTAACACCCTCGAGGGAGGATAGTTTGCAAACGCGCTGGGCCCCGGATTGGTTCCCAAGCGTTTTGGGCTTAGCTGCGCGTGTCCGGCGCGTCCGCGGCCAAGGTCGATTTCGGGGCATCGCTGTCTCGGGCAGCCTCGGTCTTCCGTTTGCTCAGAAGGGCAAAGGCAACCACGGCGCCGATTGTCAGCAGCGGCAAGGCAATGATCAGGGTGTCCATAAAGACGCTCCTTAAAGTTGAGTTCCAGTTGCCAATGAAACGCGCGGGGGGCTGCCGCAGTTCCCAAAGGGAACTTGCAAGCGCTTTGCGCCGTTATGTTTCGGAAAGAGTTCCAAATTTTTAGGAGAAGCCGATGCCTGCCTATACCGATCTCATCCATAGGGGCTTTACCACCGTGGAGGGGGAGATCTTGCCGGTGCGCGGTATGCTGGGCCATCTGGACAAGCGCCAAGTGATCTATGTGGCGGTGGATGTGGGCACCTGGTTCACCCGAGACACCGCCCTGGTTGCGGCTGCCAACGTCGATTTCAGCAACAACAGCCTGACCTATGACCTGCGCAAAGAGCATGTGGAGCATGCGCCGCGTTGGGGAGGGGATGATCCGACCTGGTTTGAACAATTCGGTCTGTCCTCCCTGCCGCCCATCATCGTCGGGCCCTTTGGAAACACAGTGTCACCCTTGATGTTGGCCGCCGCCGTGCAGCCGCCGCACCCCCAGGAAGACCGGCCCATCGCCCCTGTGGCGCAGATCGACAGTTTGACATCCCTAGGCGATGTGATCGGGGCCGAGGCATTCGGAACCGACGGCCCCTTGGGCCATGTCCGTGACCTGGAGATCCGCGAGGACGGCAACATCGCGGGCTTTGTGCTGGAACATCAGCTGCGCGATGTGCCAGCGCTGTTCCTTATCCCACAGGAACGCTTTTCCCACCGTGGGGAGGAGCATGGTCATCTTGTCTTTGACACAACTGCGTCTGGTGTGCGCCGGGCTGAACTGTTGGCGAGTTGAGGTGTGGACGGCAGGCAAACGCCGAGCCGTCCCCTCAAACCGGGCAGCCTTGGCGTGGGGGCGTTGAGGCTGCCCACCCTCAGAGTTGTTCTAAGTCTTTAAGTGAAGTGGATCAGCCACAGCCCAGCGCCTATTCGCGCGCTGGGCTGTGGTCATCCGGTCGGGCCTAAGCGGCCTTGGCAAAGTTCAGCACTGTGTGAGAGCCGATGTCAGGCTGCTCGCCGGTGACATTGGCTTTCAACAACTCCCAGCCGAACAACGCTGTACTGTCCGTCGTTTCCCACATCGCAGCCTCCAACAGATCGAGGCGCAGCAGGATGATGTCTGGATCTTCCTTGCCTTGTCGGAACCAAGCCGCGCTCATGGGCGACCACAGAGCGTCCAACTTGGCCTGGTCGGCCACCTGGACGATGGGTCCTTTCAGCGAGGCATAGAACATATTGCCCGGGTTCTGCAGGGTGAAATGCGCCGTGGCCCCTTGGCCGACTGCGCTGACCAAGTCGGTCTTGCGCGAGGTGATGAACCACACTTGCCGCGCCTCCCGGTCGAGGTGACCGCTCATCGGCTGCATGTGTTGGCTTGACCCTTCAACGCCGAGGAGGCCCGCTCGGGCCTCCTCAAATGCGTCAAAGAGCATCTCTTCAGAGCTCTGCGCCATCGTTTAGGCGGCGTCTTTGAGGAAGCTGTCCACTTCCTTTTCCGCGTCTTCGCGTGCCTTGCCGTACTTTTCCTGGACAAGGCCGATCAGTTGCTCGCGATCACCTTCGGCTTTCTGCAGTTCATCGTCGGTCAACTCGCCCCATTTGGCTTGCGCTTTGCCTTTGATCTGCTGCCATTGGCCTTTGATCTGGTCCATATTCATTGGTCTCTCCTTGGTTAGAGTTCCGTCACTCAATCAACGTCTCGGCCCCCAGGTGGTTCCCTTACGGCCGCAAGGGCAGCCTATAAAAAAGGCCGCACAGCGGGGGCTGTACGGCCTTTTGACAGAAGGGCGGTGTGCCCTTGGTGTCGGTCTTAGAAGCTGGGCGTACCTGCTTCGTCGTTCAGGTCGTCCATGGCGATGCCGGACCCTTCATCGATCTCCACACCCAGCTCGGGCTGATCAGCGGCGGTGTCGCGGATCACAACGTTGTCGTCCTCTGCCGTCAGATCACCGATCTCCCGGCTTGGGTTCGCAGGGGCCGGGAACAGCATGGTCTCACCGGTCGTGGTGATGGTCACCGTGTCTTCCAGCAGCGTACCGGTGGATGCGTTGTAAACCAACTCGCGCATCTGGTCGCCTTGCATGGCTTCGAACGTGACGGTGTTGCCCGAACGGGTCACATCGACGCTCTCGTAGCCTTGGTCCTTCAGGATATCGACAATGTCGGCCTGCGAGTTTGCAAAAGCAGCGCCAGCGGTCATCAGGGCGGCGGTGGTCATCAGTGCAAGCTTATTCATAACAGTCTCCTATACGTTTGCCACGCATGCAGC
>JBCBNR010000131.1:0-7879 GCA_039821665.1 Pseudomonadota bacterium | reverse complement strand
GTTCGAGACGTCATAGCCGAAATCCTCCATGGGGGAGGCAAAGAAGGGGGAAATCCAAATCGCATCCACGCCCAAGCTGGCCACATAGGGCAGCCGCGCGATGATGCCGGGCAGATCGCCGATGCCATCGCCATTGCTGTCTTGGAACGAGCGGGGGTAAATCTGATAGATCACCGCCCCGCGCCACCAGTCGGGATCGGGCGAAAGACCAGAGCATTGTGTCACGGGCTGCTGCAGCGTCATGGGCGATATCCTACTTCACGGACCCGGCGAGCAACCCGCGCACCAGGTATTTCTGCAAGGCAAAGAAAACAATCAAAGGGACCACGATGGTGACAAAGGCAGACGCGGTCAGGATCTCCCAATTTGCCCCGCGAGAGCCCAGAAGCTCGCGCAGTCGACCGGTCATCACCAACTGGTCCTCGTTATTGCCAAGAAAAACCGTGGCCACCAGCAAATCGTTCCAGACCCACAGGAATTGAAAAATGGCAAAGCTTGCCAAGGGCGGGAAAGCTGAGGGGCAGGACGATCTTTCGAAAGATCTCGAAATCCGAGGCGCCATCGACCTTGGCGCTTTCCATGATCTCGCGCGGCAGCCCCACCATGTAGTTGCGCAGCAGGTAAATCGCGAGCGGCAGGCCAAAGCCGGTGTGGGCCAGCCAGATGCCAAAATAGCTCTTCCCGATGCCCACACCGTTATAAAGCTTGAGAAGTGGGATCAGCGACATCTGCAAAGGCACAACCAACAAGCCCGACAACCATCGCAAGCAGCAGCGCCCGGCCGGGAAACTCCATCCAGCTCAGGGCGTAGGCCGCGAAGGCGGCAATCAGAATGGGGATGATCGTGGCGGGAATGGTGACCGTGAACGTGTTCAGAAAGCTCCGCCCAATCCCTTCCGAGTAGAGCACGGTGTTGTAGTTTTGGGTGGTGAACTTGGGCGGCTCGGCGGAGGTGGCGAAGATGCGGGGGCCCCGCCTGCTCGAATGCTCCTCGGGCGAGGTGATGCGGTAGCTGCCATCGGCCTCGACCGTCATGGTGCGGCCCTTCGACATCTCGGCCGTCTCGCCAGGGGCAAAGGCTGTCGGGTCTTGCGCGCGCACCCCGAAGGCAGAAACGGATCCCTCGCCCTCGAAGATATTGCCCGCAATGACCCAGACATCGCCGTCTTGCACTTGGCTGTCCGGTGCAGCAGCGCGTGCCACGATGTTGCGATCCGTGGTGGTCAGCGACGTCCACCAGCCCGATACGCTCAGCTGATCCGCATCGCGAAAGCTGGACACGAGCAACCCAAAGGTGGGGATTGTCCACAGCAGCACTAGGGCCACAACGGACAGGTTGACCGCCCAGGTGAGCGAGGATTTTTGGCCTGCCATCCCGCTCATTTCATGTCCTTTCGGGCCTCATAGATGTTCCAGATCATGATCGGCGTGACCATGGCCATGATGACCAAGGCGGAGGTGGCAGCGAGCCCGAAATCATTGGCCCTAAACATCTTGTCGAACATGTAATTGGCCAGCACTTGGCTGCCCCATTGGCCGTTGGTCATGGCCAGCACGATGTCGAACACCTTGAGGACCAGAATGGTGATCGTGGTCCAAACCACCGCGATCGTACCCCAGATTTGGGGGACTTTGATCTTCCAGAAGATCTGTAGGGGCGAGGCCCCATCCAGGACGGCGGCCTCGATCGTCTCTTCCGAAATGCCGCGCAAGGCGGCTGACAGGATCACCATGGCAAAGCCTGTTTGGATCCAGATCAGGATCACCATCAGCAGAAAGTTGTTCCAAAAGGGCAGCGTGATCCAGGCTTGCGGCTCGACCCCAAAGCTGGTGACAACAGCGTTGAGCAGGCCGATTTGATCGGACCCTTCACCGCGATAATCATAGACGAACTTCCAGATGATCGAGGCGCCGATAAAGCTGATGGCCATCGGCATGAAAATCAGTGATTTGGCGAAATTGCCCCAGGCGATGCGGTCCGTCAGCGCCGCGGCCAGCAGCCCAAAGAAGGTGGAGGCGGCAGGCACGACGATCAGCCACAGGATGTTGTTGCGCAGGCTTTCGGCAAATTTCGCATCGCCAAACAGTTGGGTGTAGTTGGCGAAGCCCTCAAAAGCACGCCCCGCAGGATCGGTGAAGCTTAGCCAGATGGAGTTAAAGACCGGATACACCAAATAGATGGTCAGGATCACGATGGCCGGGCCCAGAAACAGCCAGGGGCGCACGGCGTTTGCGCGCAGAATGTTGGCACCCGCCTGCGGGCCACGGGCCGGATAGATCCCATCGAGCACCCGGTTTGAGCCCCAGAAATACAGCAGGCACACGCCCACCCCGATGGCCATCGTCACAACGGCCCAGATCAACTGTTCCATGCACTCCCTCCCTGATGGCCCCGGTTCGGGCGGGGGCGGGCCGCTTGGACGGCCCTGCCCCATACCTGCGGGACGCTTACTTCAGCGCGTCCCAGCTTTCTTGGATGGACGCGGCCACTTCGCCTGCATCCTTACCCCCGGCATAATCGACCATGCCGGTCCAGAACGAGCCTGCACCGACACCGCCGGGCATCAGGTCCGAGCCGTCAAAGCGGAAGGTTGTGGCCCCCAACAGGATCTCGCCCATGCCTTTCAGCGCTGCGTTGCCATAAAGCTCGGTGTTCACGCCCTTATGGGGGGTGAGAAACCCTTGCTGGGCCATCCACACCTCGTGCGCGATGGGCGATTTCAGGAACTCGATCAGCGCGCGCGCCTCGGGGCTGTCATTGGTGATGGCAAAGAGCGTGCCTGCGCCCAAGACCGGATTGCCCAAGTCTTTCCCCGCATAGCTTGGGAAGTAGAAGAAATCGGCGTCCAGCCCTTCGCCCACCTCGGTGCCCTCTGGGAAGAAGGCGGGGATAAAGCTGGCTTGGCGGTGCATGTAGCACTTGGGCGGGCTTTCAAACAGGCCCTTGGGGCTGTCGCGGAAATCGGTGGACGCTACGGCACCCACACCCCCGTCCACATAGGCGTCATTGCGGGCAAAGGCGCCAAACTCCTCGATGGCCGCCACGATGCGCGGATCGTCAAAGGCGATCTCGTTGGCAACCCAAGCGTCATAGACATCTGGGGTTTGGGTGCGCAGCAACAGATCCTCGACCCAGTCCGTCGCAGGCCAGCCTGTGGCCCCGCCCGAACCCAGACCGATGCACCAAGGCGTGCCGCCATCGGCCACGATCTGGTCGGTCAGGTCTTTCAACTCTTCCATGGTGCCCGGCACTTCATAGCCTGCATCCTCGAAATTCTCTGGCGAGTACCAGACCAGCGATTTCACATCGACTTTGTAGAAAAAGCCAAACAACTCGTCCGCGCCATCGGCGTTGGCATAGGTGCCAAGATCCACCCAGGACTGTCCGGCGGCATAGTTGTCGCGCACCCAATCGGCAGTCTGAGCGCCGAGCGGGGCCAAGAACCCCTTGGACGCCAAGTCAGCGGCCAGACCGGGTTGCGGGAACACAGCCACATTGGGGGCAGAGCCTGCTTGGGTGTCGATCACAATCTGCGTCTCGAAACTGTCCGAGCCGGAATACTGAACATCCACGCCCGTTGCGGCCTCGAAATAGGCCATGGTGTTTTCCACCAGCTCTTTGTCCGGACCCAGCCAGGGGCCAAACATCGATACGGTTTTGCCGCTGAGGTCGGTGGATTTCAGCGCCTCGAAGCTTTCCCAGTTAAAGTCGCCTTCCCCCGGCGCAAAGACCAGGTTGGCATGGCCATCCGCCTGGACGGACGCAGCACAAAGCGCCAGACCTGTTGCACAGGTCATCAACAAACGAGTCATAAAAGTCTCCTCCCTATGCGGGCTTTTTGCCCGCTTTTTCCAGCGCTCAGCGGGCGAAATAACCCGTCCAAACCGCTTTGGATGGTTAAACCATGACGCAACGCGTTTGGCCCTGTCAACCCAAAGGCGGGGCACAGGCGCAGGCAAAAGGGTGTTTTTCAGGCACGCTCCGGATTGCAATCGATTGCAATGGGCAACCCTGCCTGACACCATAGCGGGATTGAGCTGTTACCCAGTGAAAGGGGGCCTGGGCCTCGTGACCCTCAAAGAGTTTTCGGATCTTTTGGGCCTTTCCCCCACCACGGTCAGCCGGGCCCTTGGCGGCTATCCAGAGGTCAGCGCCAAGACCCGCGACCGGGTGGAGGTGGCCGCGCGCACCTATGGCTATCGACCCAACATGCAGGCGCAGCGCTTGGCCACCGGGCGCAGCATGGCCATCGGCCATGTGCTGCCCCTGGACCGGGACGAGATGGTCAACCCGATCTTCGGGGATTTTCTGGCCGGGGCCGCCGAGGTCTATGCCCAACGCGGTTATGAGATGGTGCTGTCGATCGCCAAACCGGGCGAGGCCGAGGCCACCTATCGCGCCCTTGCGGATCGCCGCCGGGTGGATGCGGTTTTGCTGCACGGACCCGAGCGCGAGGATCTGCGGCCCGCGCTCTTCGATGCGTTGAACGTGCCTTTTGTGGTCCATGGTCGGATGCTGGGGGACACCACGGCGCAATCCTGGTTGGACATCGACAACGAGGGGGCGTTTGCCCAGGCCACCGCCTTTTTGTGCGCCCAAGGCCACCGGCGTATCGCGCTGATCAATGGACCTGCCGCACAGGGTTTTGCCTATCGGCGTGAACAGGGCTATCGAAGCGCGCTGGCGCAGGCGGGTCTGCCCGTAGAGACGTCCTTGATCCACGCCGATCAAATGACCGAGCCCAAAGGCTACCTTGCGGCGGTGCGCCTGTTGGATGGGCCCCAGCCGCCCAGCGCCTTTCTTGTTTCGTCGATCATGACGGCGATGGGCGCGGACCGCGCCCTGCGCGAGCGGGGCCTGACCCTGGGCCTGGACGTGGATTTGGTAACTCATGATGACGTGCTGTCGTTCCTGCCCAATTCCGGCGAGGTACCGCAATACACCTGCACGCGGTCTTCTGTGCGCGCAGCCGGGCAGCGCGCCGCAGAAATGTTGATGAGCCTGATCGAAACCCCGGACCAGCCGCCCTTGCAAGACCTGTGGCAAGTGGAATTCATAGAAGGGCTGTCCACCGGCGCGCTGTCAGGCCGCAGCCCCGGTTAGGGGGCGGACCGCACCCCTGGTTTCTCATCTTGTTACCAATTGGTTAAATTAACCCTTTGGCAATTAACACAAAACTTCCGTTGAGATTCAGATTTTATTAACCACGGATCTGTCAAGTCACGTTTACAGGACTACCCCAAACCTGCGAGGCTGACCGTGACGATAACGCTTTCCCCCAAAGACATGTCCGCAGCCGCCGACAGGGTCCTGTCCACAGCCACCCATGTTGGTGTGATCGGGCTGGGCTATGTAGGCATCCCCTTGGCCCTGCGCATGGCCGAGACGGGCCTGAGGGTGACGGGCTTCGATGTCTCGGACACCCGCAACGCGGCCCTCAACGCGGGGCGCAGTCCGCTGCATCACATCGGCCATGACCGGATCGCGCACCTATGCACCCAGGGGTTCGTGGCGCGCGCAGACTTTGCCTTTGCGACAGAATGTGATGCCCTGATCATATGCGTGCCGACCCCGGTGGACGCCTCGCGCGTACCCGATCTCAGCTTTGTCGAGGCGGCGATTGACGCCCTGCTTCCCCATCTGCGGCAGGGCCATATCATCGCGCTTGAAAGCACCACCTGGCCGGGCACCACGGATGAGGTGATCGTGCCCAAACTGGAAGCCAAGGGTTTGACCGTGGGCAAGGACATCTTTGTTGTCTATTCGCCCGAGCGCGAGGATCCCGGCAACAAAGCCTTTGAGACCCGCACCATCCCCAAGGTGATCGGCGGGGTCACCCCCGCCTGTCTGGAGGTGGGGCAAGCGCTTTATGCCCGATTTATCGACGAATTGGTGCCTGTCAGCTCGGCCAAAGCGGCCGAAATGGTCAAACTGTTGGAGAATATCCATCGCGCGGTGAACATCGGCCTGGTCAATGAGATCAAGATCGTCTCAGAGCGTTTGGGCCTGGACATCTTCGAAGTGGTGGATGCCGCGGCCACAAAACCCTTTGGCTTTCGCGCCTACTATCCCGGGCCGGGCATTGGCGGGCACTGCATCCCCGTGGACCCGTTTTATTTGTCTTGGAAGGCCAAGCAGTTTGGCACGCCAACGCGCTTCATCGATCTGGCGGGCGACGTGAACCAGGGCATGCCGACCTTTGTTGCGGACCGGGTCGCGGATGTGTTGAACCGCCGGGGCAAAGCGGTGCGTGGGGCAAAGATCCTGGCCCTTGGGCTTGCCTATAAGCCGGATGTGGATGATTTGCGGGAAAGCCCCAGCCTGGAGGTGATCGAGATCCTGCGCGGGCGCGGGGCAGAGGTGACGACCTGCGATCCGCTGTGTACGCCCACCCACCGCGCTGGCGCGCATCTGGCCTTGCCCACGCCCGCTGATCTGTCCGGCCATGATGTGGCGGTGCTGTTGACCGATCACAGTGCGTTCAACTACGACGCCATCTCGACCCACACACCCTTGATCGTGGACACGCGTGGGCGGTTTCGCGAGGATGGGGCCAGGCATTTCCGCGCCTGACAGCGCAGGTTTGCGCCTTTAGGGAAAAACCCGCAGGCGCACCCAAAGACGGTGGGTCAGGGTGGCGGCCGCCACGGTTAAGCCCAGGGCAAGCCCTGCCCACACCCCCGGCGGGCCAAACCCCATCGGGATGGAGATCACATAGGCTGCGGGCAAACCAATCGCCCAATAACTGATGATCGCATAGACCATGGGCCAGGTTGTGTCCTTCAAGCCGCGCAGCAACCCGGCTGAGACGACCTGAACGCTGTCGGCCAACTGGAAGGCGGCCGCGACCAGCAGCAACATCACCCCTATGGCGATCACCTGCGGCGTCTCGGGATCCGAGGCATCGAGAAACAGGCGCACCAACGGCTCGGGCAAAACCCAAAACAGCAGGGCAGCGGCCAGCGACAGGGCAAGCGTGATCCCCAAGGCGAGCACTGCGATCCGCCGCATCGCCGCCCCTGCCCCGGGGCCAGAGCCATCCCACAGGCCAAAGCGCACGGTGCAGGCCTGGGACAGGCCATAGGGCAACATGAACAAAACCGAAATGATCTGCAGGGCGATGCCATGGGCCGCAAGCTCCAGCGTGCCGATCCAACCCATCACGATGGCAGAGCCGGAAAACAGCCCGACCTCCGCCAAAAGCGTGGCCCCGATGGGCGCACCCAGGGTCAACACCTTCCAAAAATACTCCCAATCCGCGCGCCACAAACGGGCAAAGAGCGCGTGCTCTGCCGCGTCCGTCCGGCGCAGCACGACCCAAAGCGCGACGGCCAACATCATCCCGTGGGTCCCGACAGAGGCGATGGCGGCCCCTTCAACGCCCAGCGCAGGCGCCCCCCAATTGCCGAAGATCAGCATGTAGTTCAGCACCACATTGATCAGCGCCCCGGCGATGCTGGCATACAGAACCGCGCGCGCCGCCTCCAACGCGGACAGATAGGCGCGCAGCACCATGAAAATCATGCCCAAGGGCAGCGCAAGGCAGGTGATCCGCAGATAGGCCGCGGCAATCGCAACCACGTCCGGGTCCTGTCCGAGCGCCAGAAAGATCGGCGTGCTGAAATACAAAACCGGCAGGCCCAAGGCCGAGAACGCCATGAGCACCCACAGACCCATGCGGATCGACCGGCGCAGCGCCCGGCTGTCGCGCGCGCCCACCGCATTGGCCGCAAGCGGTAAAACCCCATAGGTGAAACCGGATCCAAAAAGGTAGAGGCCAAAGAAAAGCTGTGCGCCCAGAACCATGCCCGCCAGCGGCTCGGCCCCCAGACGCCCCACCATCAGGGTGTCCGTAATCCCAATGGCCACCTGGGCCAG
>JBCBNR010000130.1:0-7878 GCA_039821665.1 Pseudomonadota bacterium | reverse complement strand
GTGGAGTTGCCCGAGGCGGGGCGCACCAAACCCATCCTGCCGACCAATTGGTCGGAGCTGTCGACCATGACCATTTCTTACGGTCACGGCATTGCGGCCACGCCGCTGCATCTGGCCACGGCCTATGCCAGCCTGTTGAACGGCGGGCACCGGGTCACGCCCAGCCTGCTGCATGATCCCGACCGCCCGCGCGGCCCGCGCATCATCGCCGAGCGCACCAGCCGCGAGCTGCGAGAGATGCTCTTTCAAGTGGTCGAGCGGGGCACCGCGTCTTTCGGCAAGGTCGAAGGGTATCCCGTCGGCGGCAAAACCGGCACCGCCGACAAACCCAACCCGCAAGGGGGCTATTTCGAGGACCGGGTGATCGCGACCTTTGCCGCGGCCTTTCCCATCCACGACCCGAAATATGTGTTGGTAGTTACCTTGGACGAGCCCGAGGACCGCTCTGGCTCCGAGCCCCGCCGCACCGCAGGTTGGACGGCTGTGCCTGTGACCTCCGAGATCATCCGGCGCATCGCGCCGTTGATGAACCTGCGCCCAAGCCCTAAACAGCCCCCTCAACCGAGCGGTGGGCCGGTTCTGACGTCGAACTAGAAGGAACAGGCATGTGAACAGGCCAAGGTTGGACGCGCTTGAAGGGCTGGATCTGCTGACGGGAACCTCGCGGGCGGGGGACTGGTCCAAGCCACTGGGCGAACTCTCCGGTCTGAGCACAGACAGTCGCCACACCAAGCAAGGTCATGTCTTCTTTGGGTTGCCCGGCAGCCAGGTTCACGGGGCGGAATTTATTCCATACGCGGTGCGCATGGGTGCCCATGTGATCGTGACGGACGCGCAAGGACTTGAAAAAGCGCAAGCCATCATGGGTGATGTGCCCTTGCCGGTTCTGATCTCCGCCAATCCACGGCGGGCCTTGGCGCGCGCCGCGTCCCGTTGGTATCGAGAGCAGCCAAAATCCATGGTGGCGGTGACCGGCACCAATGGCAAAACCTCCGTTGCAAGCTTTACTCGCCAGATATGGGAGGAGATGGGCTTGGAGGCGGTCAATCTGGGCACCACGGGCGTGGAAGGGGCGGTGGAACGTCCCCTGTCCCACACCACACCCGATCCCCTGACTTTACACGAAACCCTTGGCGATCTGTTTCACCACGGCGTGACCCATGTGGCGATGGAAGCCTCCTCCCATGGTCTTAGCCAGGCCAGGCTAGACGGGGTGCGGTTGGATGCGGCGGCCTTTACCAACATCACCCGCGATCATCTGGATTATCACCCCACGTTCGAGGCGTATCTCGACGCTAAGGCCGCGCTCTTTACCCGCGTGTTGCCCAAGGATGGTGTGGCGGTCGTCAATGTGGATGTGGACCACGGCGCCCATATGGCCGAGGCGGCAGCCCGGCGGGGGATCGACGTTTTGCGTGTGGGCCGCACGCCGGATTGCGCGTTGCGGATCATGGGCTCGCGCTTTGACGGCTCCGGCCAGGACCTGCGGTTTTCGGTCCATGGCAAGGACCATGTGGTGCGGCTGGATTTGATCGGCGGCTTTCAGGCCGAGAACGCCCTTGTCGCCGCAGGACTGGCCCTGGCCACCGGGGTGGGTGCACAGGATCTGCCCGAGGCGCTGTCTGCATTGGTTGGCGTGCGGGGGCGCATGCAAGAGGTCGCGCGACGGGACAATGGCGCGCCGGTCTTTGTGGACTACTCCCACACCCCCGATGCCTTGCGCGCGGCCTTGCGTGCCCTGCGTCCCCATGTTCTGGGCCGTTTGGTCGTGGTCTTTGGCGCAGGCGGGGACCGGGACCCGGGCAAGCGTCCCTTGATGGGCGAGGCCGTGGCGCGTGAGGCGGATGTGGCTTTCGTGACCGATGACAATCCGCGCTCGGAAGACCCCGCTGTGATCCGCCGGGCGATCCTAGCGGCCATCCCACAGGCCACCGAGGTGGGCGACCGGGCCGAGGCGATTTTGGCCGGTGTCGATGCCTTGCAGCCGGGCGATGCGCTGTTGATTGCGGGCAAGGGCCATGAGACGGGCCAAGAGGTGGACGGAACCGTTCTGCCCTTTGATGATGCCGAGCAAGCCTCTATTGCCGTGGCCGCGCTGGAAGGGCGTTTGGCATGAAAGCGCCCTTGTGGACCTCACAGGCGATCGGCCAGGCCACAGGGGGCGCTATCAGCGCGCCGTTCACGGCAAGTGGCGTGTCCATCGACACCCGAACCCTCGCCCCGGGCGATCTGTTCGTGGCCTTGACCGATCAGCGCGACGGGCATGATTTTGTCGCAGCCGCCTTCGACAAAGGTGCGGCAGCGGCCCTTGTCACCCATCGCCCGCAAAATGTGGCACCTGATGCGCCGCTGGTGGTGGTGGAGGATGTGTTGAGCGCGCTAGTGGCGTTAGGACGGGCCGCGCGCGCCCGCACGCAAGCTAGTGTGCTCGCTATCACAGGCTCGGTCGGCAAGACCGGCACCAAGGACATGGCCGCCCGCGTGCTGACGGCCCAGGGCCGCACCCATTCTTCCGTCAAAAGCTACAACAACCATTGGGGCGTGCCGCTGACGCTGGCCCGGATGCCCGCCGACACCGAGTTTGCGGTGATCGAGATCGGCATGAACGCCCCGGGCGAGATTGCGCCCCTGTCGCGCCTCGCCCATCCCGATGTGGCGATGATCACCGCCATCGCCCCGGTGCACATGGCCGCGTTCGAAAGCTTGCGCGGCATCGCCCAGGAAAAGGGTGCTATCTTTGAGGGGGTGTCGCAGGGGGGCATCGCCATCCTCAACCGCGACGCGCCCCGCTATGGCCAGTTGCTGCGCCGGGCGCAACGCCGTGGTCTGAGGCCCGTGCGCTATGGCTGGTCGGGCCTGCCGGAGTTTCGCTTGCACCGCGTCGGTGTGACCGAAAGTGCCACATCTGTCGGGGCCCGGGTGCATCGGCGCGCGCTGATGTTCAAGCTCGGCACCCCCGGCAAACATTTCGCGCTCAACGCCCTTGGCGTGCTGGCCGCAGTCGAGGCGCTGGGGGCGGACATCGCCAAAGCCGCCCTTGCGCTGGGCACCTGGACCCCGCCGGACGGGCGCGGCCTGCGCTGGTCGGTGGATCTGGGCGAGGGTGGTCTCGACGGGCGCATTCGCCTGATCGACGAGAGCTATAACGCCAACCCCGCCGCCCTTGCGGCGGCCTTGGATGTCTTTGCCGTAACCCAGCCCGACCACGGCGTGGGCCGCGTCGCCCAAGGCCGGCGCATCGCGTTTCTGGGCGATATGCTGGAACTTGGGCGCAATGCCAGTGCGATGCACAGGGACATGGTCAAACAGGACGCGCTTGACCAGATCGACGTGGTCCATTGCGCAGGGCCCCTGATGCAAGCGCTGCACGATGCGCTGCCCGCCCGGTGTCAGGGCGAATGGCATGCGGACGCCACCAGCCTTGCCAGACGCGCCCGCCGTCTGGTCGATGCGGGCGACGTGGCTATGGTCAAAGGTTCGCTGGGCTCGAAAATGGGCCAAGTGGTTGACGCGATCAAGGCCCTCGGCCATGTCCGCCCGGATACTCCAATGGGAGAGGATTAAATGCTCTACTTTCTCAGCGCGCTCTCGGACGGGGGCGATCTCTTTAACCTCTTTCGCTACATTACCTTCCGCGCGGGTGGGGCGTTCCTCACCGCCTTGGTGTTCGGGTTTATCTTCGGACGTCCGCTCATCGACTTTCTGCGCCGCAAACAAAAGAAAGGCCAACCTATCCGCGAGGATGGCCCGCAAAGCCACATCGTGGCCAAGGCGGGCACGCCTACCATGGGGGGCTTGTTGATCCTGTCGGCGCTTTTGATCTCGACCCTTCTCTGGGCGCGTTTGGACAACGGATTTGTCTGGCTGATCCTTTTTGTGACCACAGCGTTCGGATTGATCGGGTTCGCCGATGACTACCAAAAAGTCACCAAACAGGACGTCTCTGGCATCTCTGGCCGGGTGCGCCTTGGCATCGGTTTCGTAACCGCCGCCATTGCTGCGATCTGGGCAATGACCTTACACCCCGAGGGGCTGACGGGCCAATTGGCCTTCCCGATCTTTAAGGATGCGCTGCTGAACCTGTGGATCCTCTTTGTGCCTTTCGCCATGATCGTCATTGTGGGGGCTGCGAACGCGGTGAACCTCACCGATGGGCTCGATGGGTTGGCGATCATGCCGGTGATGATTGCCGCAGGGTCCTTTGGGATCATCGCCTATGTGGTGGGTCGCACGGATTTTACCGAATATCTCGATGTCCACTACGTGCCTGGCACAGGCGAGATCACCATTTTCGTGGCGGCCCTCATCGGCGGCGGCTTGGGTTTTTTGTGGTACAACGCCCCCCCCGCGGCCGTCTTTATGGGCGACACCGGCTCGCTTGCCCTGGGCGGGGCGCTAGGGGCCATCGCTGTGGCCACCAAGCACGAGATCGTTTTGGCCATCATCGGCGGGCTTTTCGTGGTCGAGGCCCTGTCGGTCATCATCCAGGTCGCCTACTACAAACGCACCAAAAAGCGCATCTTTCTGATGGCGCCCATCCATCACCATTTCGAGAAAAAGGGCTGGGCCGAGCCTCAAATCGTCATCCGGTTTTGGATCATCTCGGTGATCCTGGCCATGATTGGGCTTGCCACCCTGAAACTGCGATAGCGCGCCTGCCTTCATTTTTGTAAAAATATCCCCGCCGGAGGCATAGGCTTGGGCGCAGTCCCAAGCTTAAATGAAACGCGCGGTGCAGCCGCGCTTCGAAACACTCAAAGGTCCCTGCCATGATCCCCGTGCGTGGATACAAAGATCACCGTGTCGCTGTCCTTGGCCTTGGGCGCTCGGGCCTGACCGCAGCGCAGGCCTTGCGGGCAGGGGGCGCGGATGTGGTGGCCTGGGACGATGGTGCGCCGGCCCGCGACAGGGCAACGCAAGAGGGTTTCGAGGTCGCGGACCTGACCAAACCCGGTGCGTTTGCGGATGTGGTGGCGCTCATCACCTCTCCCGGCATTCCCCATCTCTATCCCCAGCCCCATCCCGCGATTGCCGCCGCCCAAGCCGAAGGGGTGGTCATCGACAATGATGTCGGGTTGTTTTTCCGTTCTCTTGCGACCGAGGAATGGGCACTTTTTGATCGTGTGCCCCGGGTGGTGGCGATCACCGGCTCGAACGGGAAGTCCACCACCACAGCGCTGATCCACCATATCCTGACCCAGGCCGGTTTGCCTGCGCAGATGGGCGGCAATATTGGCCGGGGCGTGCTGGATATGGAGCCAGCCCATGACGGCGACATTTTCGTGCTCGAACTGTCATCGTATCAAATCGAACTGGCCCGCGCGCTGGCCCCGGACATCGCGGTCTTTCTCAACCTCACGCCCGATCATCTGGATCGCCATGGCGGGCAGGGGGGATATTTCGCCGCCAAACGCAGGCTTTTTGCAGAAGGTGGGCCAGAGCGGTCGATCATCGGCCTGGACGAGCCCGAGGGGCGCTTTCTGGCCGCACAGATGCGCGAGCAGTCCGACACGGGCGAGCCGGTCATCACCCTATCGGTCACCCAGCAACTGAAGGGTGACGGCTGGGCTGTCTATGCCCGCAAAGGTCACCTGGTGGAATGGCGACGGGGTCGCCAAGCAGCCTCCTTCGATCTGCGGGACTTGCCGATGTTGCCGGGGCGGCACAACCACCAAAACGCTTGTGCGGCCTATGGTGTGGCGCGTGCCTTGGGCCTTGGTCCGCGCCAGATCGAGGCAGGTTTGCGCAGCTACGCAGGCCTGCCCCATCGGTGCCAAAATCTGGGTCAAAAAGGCGGTGTGACCTATGTGAACGACAGCAAAGCGACCAATGCGGACGCAGCCGCCCAGTCGCTCAAAGCGTTCACGAATATCCGCTGGCTTGCCGGGGGCGTGCCCAAGGAGGGGGGGATCGCCAGCCTAGTGCCCCTTTTGGATCGGGTGAAGAAGACCTATCTGTTCGGTCAGGCGGCGAGCAGCTTCGCCGCGCAGTTAGAACAGGCGCCCCACGTGATCACAGACACCCTCGACACCGCGTTTGCCCAAGCGCTCGCCGATGCAGAGCCCGGCGAGACTGTGTTGTTGGCACCTGCCTGTGCAAGCTTTGATCAGTTTGACAGTTTCGAGGCGCGCGGCACCCATTTTGCCCAGTTGGTGGGAAAGGTAGCGCCGTGAACGCCGCCCGCATCGCGTCCTTTGTCTCAGACCTCAAGCCTTGGGATATGCGGGCCGCAAACGAAGCTGACACCGAAAGCCTCGCCCAGCTCTGGCACGCCGCCTGGCACGAGGCCCATGACGCCCTGGTGCCAGCGGCCCTGCGTCAGGCGCGCAGCCCCGAGCAGTTTGCCGCGCGCATCGCCGCCATGCTGCCCCGGGTCACACTGGTCGAGACGGATGACGGCCCTTTGGGGTTTTGCGCGATCCAAGGCGCTGAGGTCGAGCATCTTTTCGTCCATGCAAAGGCCCGGGGGCGGGGCGTCGCCCGCAGCTTGATGAAAGACGGGCTTGAGAAAATCGCCACGGGCGGCGCGCGTCAGGCGCACCTGTTCTGCCTGCATGGCAATCGCAAGGGCATGCGGTTTTACGACCGCACCGGCTGGCAACGCAAAGGGTTGGAGTTGGAGCGGGTCACCCTGCCCAAGGGCCGCGTCACCTTGCGCTCGCTGCGCTACGAGATGCCGCTTTAACCCTTCGCTGGTTCGCAAGCGGTTCTTACGGCCGCGCATATCGCCCCAAAGTCTTCCCTGCGCGGTGCTCTGCGCCGCTTAGGTGAAATTTCTGGCCATGGCGCGCTTGGCAGGGTAACCTAAGACAGTAATGCATCGGTGCCGTCTAAAGAGCGCCGGGCAGAGGCAGAGCAAGAGTAGACGCACATGACTGATATGGTTCATGGCCCCGTGGCGCTTGCGCCATCCGAGCCTGTACTGCCCCGCTGGTGGCGGACGGTGGACAAGTGGTCGCTGGCCGCGGCCATCGCCCTTTTTGCCATAGGGCTTTTGCTGGGGCTTGCGGCCTCGGTCCCCTTGGCGGTGCGCAATGGCCTTGGCGATTTCCACTATGTAAGCCGCCAAGCGGTGTTTGGCGGCGTTGCCTTCATGGTGATGATCTGGTTGTCGCTGCAACCCTTGCGCCAAGTGCGGCGCCTGGCTGTGTTGGGCTTTGTGGCCGCGGCCATCGCGGTGCTGCTGTTGCCGGTGTTGGGCACGGATTTCAACAAAGGGGCCACGCGCTGGTATTCCTTGGGCTTTATGTCCCTGCAACCTTCGGAGTTTCTCAAACCGGGCTTTGTGGTGTTCACCGCCTGGCTTATGGCCGCAAGCTTCGAGGTCAACGGACCACCGGGGCGCCTTTTGTCGTTTTTGACGGCGGTCTTCTTTACCCTGGTGTTGTGCCTGCAGCCTGATTTCGGCCAGGCCAGCCTGATCCTGGGCGCCTGGGGGTTGATGTATTTCGTGGCCGGCGCGAACCTGTTTTTGCTGGTCGCACTGGCCGCCCTGGTGATGGGTGCGGGCTTTGTCGCCTACAGCAATTCCGAGCATGTGGCCCGGCGCATCGATGGCTATCTTAGCCCTGATGTGGATCCGAACACCCAGCTTGGCTATGCCACCAATGCCATCCAAGAGGGGGGCTTTCTGGGGGTGGGCGTGGGCGAAGGGACAGTGAAATGGGCCCTGCCAGATGCCCATACGGATTTCATCGTCGCCGTCGCGGCCGAGGAATACGGCCTGCTGCTGTGCCTTGTGATCATCGGGCTTTATCTTCTGATCGCCCTGCGTGCGCTTTTCCGTCTGATCAAAGAGCGTGATCCCTTCGTGCGCCTGGCGGGCACCAGCCGCACAGCCACGCCCATGTTGATAAACGCCTGCAACGCCAGCAACCC
>JBCBNR010000129.1:0-7879 GCA_039821665.1 Pseudomonadota bacterium | reverse complement strand
GGCGTGGCTGGCTCCAACCGCAGCTATGGGCTAAGCCGCGACGCCCTGGCCGCAGGCGCGATCTTGGGCCGGGATGCAAGCGCGGATGTCACCATCGAGGGCAGCAAGGTCAGCCGCGAACACGCCCGCCTTAGCCTTGTGGATCGCAAGCTGACGCTCACGGATCTGGGCTCGACCAATGGGACGATGATCGATGGCAAGCGGTTGGCGGCCCACCAGCCCACGCAAATCAACTCCAAAAGCGTGATCGAACTGGGCGGCATCCGGCTGTCGCTGACTAAGGGCTGACCGTTGTGAGCCCGTCGCCCGCCCCTGTTCTGAGCATCCGCGCCTTGGGCGTGACGCTCGCGCCCGACTTCGCGGTGGTGATCGACAGCTTGGATATGGCACGTGGCGATGTGGTGGTGATGGACGCCCCCAGCGGCGCGGGCAAAAGCACGGCCCTTGGGCTGATTGCAGGGGCGATTGCGCCGGATGATCATCCAGACCGGGCCCACAGCATCGCAGGCCAAACCATTACCGCGCGCACACCGCGCCACCGCTTCTTTGCCCCCCATCAGGTGGGGTTCGTGCTGCAAACCAGCACCCTGGTGCCTTACTTAAGCGTGGGCGAGAACATCACCCTGCCCCTGGATGTGGCCGGTGGCGTGGTGGAGCGGGATTGGCACAGCCATCTGATCGGCGCGCTTGGGATTGCCCACCTGACGGACCGCAAACCCGCCGCGATCAGCGTGGGCCAGCGCCAGCGCGCGGCCATCGCTCGTGCGCTGTTGGGGCGGCCTGCGCTGTTGATGTTGGACGAGCCTGTCTCGGCCCTCGATCCGGCCAATGTGGGCCAGGTCGAGCATTTGGTCCAAGTGCTGGCGGAGGACGCGGCGAGCGCTGTTCTGCTCGCCTCGCACCAGGCCGCCCGGGGGGCGTTTGCCCAAGCGCAGCGCATGGGGTTCGAGACCCGGCGCGAGGGCGCAAAGTCCATCAGTGCGTTCGCGCTTGCCCGCACCGACCGGCCCCAAGCCCTGGAGGCCGCCCTATGAGCCCGCGTCTTCCGGTTCACCTGGCCTTGGCCGAGCTGCGACATGAATGGCAGGCGGCCCTATGTTTTGTGGCGGCCCTGATCGGCGTGCTCGCACCTTTGATGATCTTGCTTGCCCTCAAGAATGGGGTGATCGGCGCGCTGGTGGAGGGGCTGGTGGAGGATCCGCGCAACCGCCAGATCATCGCAATGGGCGCTGGCAAGCACAGCCCCACCACCCTAGAGACGCTCGCCGCGCGCGAGGATGTGGCGTTCGCAATGCCAGCGCCCCGGTCGATCAACACCCAAGCGGATGCGGTGCGCAACCCGGACGCTCGCGGCCTGGAACGGGGCGTGCAGCTTGTGCCCTCCCGGTCGGGCGATCCGCTGATCCCTCAAGGGGCCGTGGCGCGCGGTGGCGTGTTTGCAAGCCAGGCGCTGGCGACCCAGCTTGGCCTGCGCGAAGGCAGCCGCGCGCAACTGGTGATCGAGCGCGAGATTGACGGACAGGTTCAACGTGTGCGCCCAGAGTTTGAGGTGCTGGGCGTGGTGCCCGAGGCGTTGTTCGAAAAGCCCGCGCTGTTCATGGACCTTAGCGACTTAATGGATATCGAGCGGTTTCGCGACGACAAAACCCGAACCCCACAAACCTGGCAAGCGTCCGGGCCCGAGCCTGAGACCTATGCCAGTTTCAGGCTGTATGTGCGGGCTTTGTCAGACCTGGGCCCGGTGCAAGACGCCCTGGCCGCGCAGAACATCCGCACCCGCCCTTGGGCCGAGAATGCGGCCTTGCTGGTCGGGTTTCAAAGGGCGCTCAACATCCTTTATGCGGCCATCGCGCTGGTCGCGGTTCTGGGGTTCTGGGCGGCGATGTCCGCCAATTTGCGCGCGATGGTCGAGCGTCAGCGCATCTCGTTCAGCTTGCTGGATCTTGTGGGCATGGTGCCGCGCGCGCGCGCCCTGGTTCCCGTGGTCCAAAGCGTGGTGCTGGTGCTGGGGGGCATCGCCTTGACGGTGGTTCTGGTGCTGCCCGTGCTGTGGGGGGTGAACGTCGCCTTTGGCACGCCCGCGCGCCCGGTGATTGCCACCCTCAGCCTGGGCGACGTCGCGATGTTCTTCGGCTTGGGTGTGCTCACCGCCTGTACCGCCTGTTTGTGGGCCTTGCGGGCCCTGTCCCATATTTCACCCGATGAGGTTTTGCGCCATGCGTAGCCTGTACTTATCTGCCCTTATGTGCCTGCTTGCCCTGCCCGCGTGGGCCGAGATCACGTGGAAGGAGAGCTATTATAACCCCAGCCCAGCGGATGGGGATCTGGTATTGCCCATGCCGTGCGGTGGGGCGATGACGTTTCGTCGGGTGGATACGCCAAACTCCGACGGGGTTTTGGGCGACATCCCCGTGACCTTTGGCGAGGAAGGCGACGCGCAGCCTTATCTGACGGGTCTGCGCACCTCGTTTGTGTCTGGCGCGTTCTCGGATGGCGGCAAGGCCGCAGGTGGGTTCTACCTGGCCAAATACGAGTTGGCACAGGCGCAACTGGACGCGGTGATGGAACCATGCCCTGAGCGCCCCCCGCGCCGCCGCGGGTTTGTTCCTGCGGTGGAGCTGACCAAGCTGGAAGCCCAGCAATTTGCTGAAAAATATACCCTCTGGCTGTTGGAAAATGCGCCCAATGTCCTGCCGCGCGAGGGCGAGACTCAAGGATATGTGCGCCTTCCCACAGAGGCGGAGTGGGAGTTTGCCGCGCGCGGCGGTCTGAGTGTGGAGGAGGTGCATTTTCGCGCGCCCCTGCCCCGCTTGGCCGAGGGTCAAGAGATTGCCGAGGTGGTCGCCAGTGGGGATGCCAACTCGGTCAACGGAAAGGTGCAAGTGATCGGCTCGTTGGAGCCCGGGCCGCTGGGCTTGCATGATATGTTGGGCAACGTCTCGGAAATTGTAGCAACGCCCTTTTCGCTGGTGCGCAACGGGCGACTGCACGGGCAGGTTGGCGGCTTTGTCAAGCGTGGTGGCGATGCCCGCACGCCCTTGGCGAGCATTACCAACGCGACCCGCTATGAGGTGGCGCCCTTTGATCTTGCGGCAAAAGCCCCGTCGCGCGACCGGTTTACCGGCACGCGCATGGCAATCGGTGGGCTGGCCATCACCTCGCGCGCGCAAGAGGACGCGATGGGCGATGCGCTGGAGGCGCTGAGCGCGCTCGACTCGAAGCTGGGCAATCTGGCCACTGACGAGCAGGTCCTTAAAACCCTCGACGAATTGCGGGCAGAAGCCGCCACGCAAAGTGCCCGCACCAAACTTGCCCTGGTCGCGGCCAGCGTGAAGGCCGAGCGGGATGCCCGCAACCAGCGTCGCAATGGCTCCATCCGACAAATCTTGCGCATGGGCACCCTGTTTTGTGACCGCGCGGTGGGCTTTTACATCGACACCATCGCCATCCGAGAATTGCTGAAGGCTTATGAGGACGAGCGCCAGAAAGCGATCGCCTCGGGCGATGGGGAATACCTCAACCAAGTGCTTGACGCGATTGCCCAGGACACCCCGTTGGTGGAGCAGGAATTTGCAAAAGCAGGCCCTGAACAGCTGACCTATGGCAACCTAATCGAGGGCTTGGCCAAAGACTATTCGGCCGAATTGCTGGCCGAGCAGATCAGAACGGTGCGCGATCAGATCAGCACCTTGGGCGCGCGCGAAGCTGCCTGCGTTGGGGCCTTGCAAACCCATTTGGCGACCCGAACGGTTGGGGGGTTTTTGGACATGGACCTGGTCGCGCTCGATTTTCAGGCCATCGCCAAAGACATCTATGACGAAATTTCCAAAGACATCGAACAATAGGGAACACTACCATGCGTGACATGCTCGCAAAGTCGCTCGAAGTGCTGATCTGGCTCGCCACGGCCTTTTTCATCATCATGTCGTGCTACACTGGTGCAATGATCATCCGTTTTTCCGGCGATGGCTCGTTGATCGAGGTGGTGCTGGGCGGGTTTCTGACAATCGTCTTTGGCGTCACCATGTCCTTCGTGTTCGCAGGCATCTGCTTTCAGATCATGGATATCCGCATGTTCACCAAACACATGGCCATGAGCCTGAAACGCCAGCAGAACAGGTAAGTGGGGAAACGGAGTATGACCGACACAGTTTTTGGGCTTTCACCGGGCGATGTGATCCAGAACACCTATCGCATCGACAAATTGTTGGGCGAAGGCGGGATGGGGGCGACCTTTGCGGGGCATAATGTTGCGACCGACCATCCGGTGGCGATCAAAGTGATGACGCCCGAATTTGCCCGCAACAAAAAAGCGTTGGAGCTGTTTCGCCGCGAAAGTTCGTTGTTGCGCACGGTCCAGAACGAGGCCGTGATCCGGTATGAGACCACGTTGCAAGACGCCCAAGGGCGGCTGTTTCTGGTGATGGAATACATCGATGGGCATCCGCTTGCCTACTATATCTCGAAAGGCGCGAGGCTGGATGGCGACGATGTGCTGAAGCTCGGGCGCAGGTTGGCCGGGGGGCTGGCTGCGATCCACAAGCTGGGGATCGTCCACCGGGATGTGGCCCCGGACAACATCTTGGTGCCGGGCGACGACGTGCAGATGGCCAAGCTGATTGATTTTGGCCTGGCGTCAGACACCATCGGGTCGGAAAAGTCGATCATCGGCGACACCATGGCGGGCAAATTCAGCTATATGGCGCCCGAGCAATTGGGCCTGTTCGGCGGCAAGGTCACCGGCGCAAGTGATGTCTATGCCTTGGGCCTGGTGCTGTGCCGGATTACCGGCCAAAAGGTCCCGGGCGAAGGTATGGGTGTAGCGGCGGTCGAGGCGCGACGCGAGGATCTGTCGATGAGCGGCAAGGGCCTTGATCCGGCGGTGCAATCCACGTTGGAGGCGATGCTGCGGGCCAATCCGGCGGACCGGCCCACGGATCTTGTGGCGCTGTTCGACACCGCGATTGATGCTCATAAGAACAACAAAACCTTGATCACACCGCAGCCTGGCGCGGGCGGCGGCGACACGCCCGGCGGCTCGAAACTGCCCTTGCTGTTGGGAGCGGGCGCTTTGGTGGCCGCAGCGGCGGTTGTGGCGGTTTTGTTGATGCCGGGCACGGACGGCGGCACTTCCGACACCTCGGGCGGCGGATCCGTTTTGCAAGCGGAAGTGGTCGAAGAGACGATCAATTTGCCCGAACCGATCCAAGAGGTGAACGCCCTGATCGACAAGGGCGATGTGGACAGCCTTAACGCGGCTTTTGGCAGCCTGATCGCACTGGGGCGCGACGAGGCGCGCCCAAACGATCTGCGCGTCATGGCCTATCGGATGGCGGCCGAGATGTACGACCCCAAAACCTATGATGCCGCCCGCTCGCCTTTTCCCAGTGCCAATCCTTCTGCGGCCGCGCGCATGTATCAGCGCGCCGTAGATCTTGGCGCCACCGACCTTCAACCCGCAATCGACCGCCTCTCGGAGTGATCTGATGTTCTTGCGCCTTCTGTGCCTGTCCTGTCTGCTCTCGCTGCCCTGGGCTTTGCCAGGCCATACCCAATCCCGCCCATTGCTGATGGACGGGAAATCCACGCTTTATGAGCGTGTTTTGCTGCGCAATCGAGTGGGAGAGCGCAGTGCGCCCGATGCGGAGCCGGGCACGACCCACCCGCCGCTTAGCCGGTTCTATGTTTATGACCGCCAGGGGGACTGGGTCCAAGTGGGCCCCGATGATCAAGGTGCGGGTCTGTTCTGGCTTGCGGCCAAAGATACGGTGCCGTGGAACCAAAACATCGTGGTGACCTTCGAAGGCTCGGAAAATGTCGGGAGAGTGCTGTTTCTCAGCGATATCGACGAGATGTATGGCGTGGTGGAATCCGAGGATCCAGCCGACACCGCCGAAGGTCTGCGCGCCATTGGCATCAAGGCCGAACAGGGGGGCGCGCGGTCAGACAAGGTGATCGCCCTTGGTCCCCGCGAAAGCGTGGACCAGCGCAGCAATCTTTACGTGATGCCCATCCTGGATGCCGAAGAAGCGCTGTTTGAGACAGCCCCTGGCCTTTTTGTGAACCTGCTGAACGTGGCCGTGGCCCGCGCCGAAGTGGCCCGGGCGACACCGCGCGTGAATGTCCCCGTTGGGGCCACGCCCGAGGCGCGCCAAAACTTCAAGGCTGGCGTGGTGTTCGTGGTGGATACCACCAAATCCATGGGCGAGTTCATCCGTGGCACCCAAACGGCGTTGGAGCAGATTTTCAACCAGATCAAAGCCTCTGACGCGGGCGATGTGGTCTCGTTCGGGCTGGTTGGGTATCGTGACAATATGGCCGGGGCCGATGGTCTGGAATATGCCGCGCGCACCTATGTGTCCCTCAAAGACGGGGCGGACGGGGCCAAGGTGCTGGCCGGGATTTCCCAAATGACCGAGGCGACAGCCTCGTCGCGAAATTTCCGCGAAGACAGCTATGCGGCCATCGATCTTGCCTTGCGCGATATGGATTGGACACCCTTTGGCGCGAAATACATCGTCCTCGTGACCGATGCGAGCCCCCGTGGGCCCGATGACAAGCTCAGCGCGACCGGCATGTCCTCGCTGGGTCTGAACCGGCTGGTGCGCGAGCGTTTGGGCGCTGTGATTGCCACCATACACCTGCGCACCCCGCGCGGTGCGACCGATCACGCCAAGGCAGAAAGCGCCTATAAGGCCCTGACCCAACAGGAAAATCAGGCAAGTCTCTATTACCCAATCGAAGATGGTGATCCAGAGATTTATACCCGCGAGGCCCAAGCCTTGGGCCAGTTGATCGCAGACCAGGTCATCGAGTTCCGGTCCGGCAAGGACCCAGAGGAGTTTCCCGATGCCAATGACGACACGTCTTTTGCCAAAGCGCTGCGATCCGCTGGGCGGACCATGCAACTGGCTTACCTGGGCTCGCAAAACGGGGTCGAGGCGCCCGATGTGTTCGAGGCTTGGGTGGCGGATCGGGACTTTGCACGCCAGGGCCTCAAGCCCCTGTCGGTGCGGTTGCTGATCAACAAGGCCGATCTGAGCAACCTCAACGAGGCGTTGGAGCTGATCATCGAGCAGCAAGAGGACAACATCATCAGCCCGAACGAGTTCTTTTCGGGGGTGCTGGGGGCTGCCGCGGACATGAGCCGCAAGCCAGAAGATGTGACCTTGCGCGGCGACACCAATTTGGCGGACGTGACCGGCATCTCGGAGATGATCGAGGATCTGCCCTACAAATCCAGGATTATGTCGATCACCGCCGCCGATTGGCCGCGTCTGTCGATTGCCGAGCAAACCACCGTCATCAACGAGCTTTACGACAAGGTCGCTCGGTTCCGCCGCTACAACGCCTCCACCGATCTTTGGGTGGACTATCTGGGTGCAGGCGATGGCGCGGACGCCCTGCTGTACCCCATGTTGCTCGACGATCTGCCCTAAGCGCTGGCATGTGACCGCGCGCGTGCGCTAGGGAGGGGGCAGCGAGCTGTGATGAAGGAGGCCCCACAGATGACCCCGACCGCGACCTGGTCCTATCCGACTGCTATCCGTTTTGGGGCGGGCCGTTTGCGCGAACTGGCCGATGCGTGCGCCGCCGCTGGCATCACCCGGCCCTTGCTGGTCACAGACAGGGGGCTAGCGCCGCTGGCCATCACAGCATTGGCCTTGGATGTGATGGACGGCGCGGGTCTGGGCCGTGCGCTCTTTGCCGACGTGGACCCAAACCCGAACGAGAAAAACTTGGAGGCCGGTTTGCGCGTCTACCGCAGTGGCGGCCATGACGGTGTGATCGCCTTTGGCGGCGGCTCGGGCCTCGACCTGGCCAAGACGGTGGCGTTTATGGCGGGGCAAACGCGCCCGGTCACATCTTCGGGCTTGCG
>JBCBNR010000128.1:0-7896 GCA_039821665.1 Pseudomonadota bacterium | reverse complement strand
GGTGGATCTGTGTCGCTGCCATCAGGAGGTGCCTGTCTCTGGGGGTTGGATCATGGCGGTAAACTCTGCCTCGGCAACGGTGGCGCCGTCGACCTTGCCTTCCCCCCAGAACTTCCACACTTTGCCGCGCCCGCGAATGACGCTGACATGCAGCTCTAACTGATCGCCGGGTTGAACGATCTGGCGAAACTTGCATTTGTCGAGGGTCATGAAATAGACGAGCAAATCGTTTCCGACCAGATCCAGCGTTTTGACCACCATCACAGCCGCCGTTTGCGCCATGGCTTCGACAATCGTGACCCCGGGCATCACCGGCTTGGCCGGGAAATGGCCCTGAAAATGGGGCTCGTTCACGGTGACGTTTTTAAGGCCAACCGCCCCTTTACCCGCTTCGATGTTGAAAACCCGGTCAATAAACAAAAACGGATAGCGATGCGGAATGCAGCGCTTGATCTCATCGATATCGGCCTGCCCCAATGCGGGGTCCGTCGGGGTACGAGGCATCGTTCGGTCCTTACTCATTCGGCCGCGCCGGGCCTGTTCCTGCCCGGGCGTCGAGACGTTTAATCACCTCTGCGGTGATGTTCAAACTTTGATTGGCGATCAAGACGGATCTTTGGTCGATCACCGCACTTGCACCGGTTTCTTCCAGGATCTCCAGCAGGATTGGTGCAACCTGGTTGAAAAAGGCGCGGCGCGCAGCCTCGCTGCGTTGGGTCAGGCTTGCCGCGCGCGCGTCCTGCTCGCGCCGGGTGCGCACGACGCGGTCGTCAAACGCATCCGCAAGCGCGCGAAATTCGGCGGCCTCCATGCCCGCGCGCAGATCTGTTAATCTGCGCTCTTCCTCTTCCAACTCTCGGTCCAATTGGCGGGCCTGGGCAATCAGAACACTGCGCTCGCGCGCTTCCTCCTCCAACAGGGCCCGACCCGGCACGCTGTCGTTGAGGACCTGTTCCTGGTCTAGTACCAAAAGCGCTTGCGCAACCGCCACGCCCGGCCAAAACCAGGCAAGGCTGACCAGCACAAGCGCGCGCAGCAGCACCTTAGAACCGGGTGTCCACGGTCAGGCGGAACCGCTCTTCCTCGTCTCCGGCAACGCTTTCCAGGGGAATTGCGTAGTTCAAGCGCAAGGGTCCAATGGCCGTGTCCCAAAAGATCGAGGCCCCAACGGAAGAGCGCAATTTGGCGCTGTCATCGATCGGGCCTGAGGCGCCGTCGACCACATCGTCAAGGCCCCAAACGGTGCCCACGTCGAAGAACAGACCCCCGAAAATGCCATACTGCTCCGGCACCCCGATGGGAAAGCTCGCCTCGAAGCGCGCCACAGCAAAGAGGTTGCCCGCCAGCGCGTCATCCACGTCATTGCCCGCAAGGCAGTTGTTGCACCGGTCGCGCGGGCCGATGCCACCGCGCCGGAACCCGCGCAGCAGATCGCCTCCGAGGATGAAGCGATCCGTGATGCGCGAATTGCCGTCAAACATGGTCAGCACGCCGCCCTCCACCTCCGCCGAGAGGACGAGGTCTTCGCCAAGAAAGCTGCGAAACCCGCGCACCAAGGCGCGGGACTTGGCGAATTGCGTGTCGCCGCCGACACCCGCGAAATCCTGATCGAAGCGCAGGATAAAGCCTCCTGTTGGGTCCACGGGCGAATTGCGGCGATCAAGAAGGTAGGTAAAGCCCACTGCCGAGGTCACCAACTCGTCCTCCTCGGCCACAAGCACAGGAGACACCTCATCCGGGTCAGCGCCTACGATCGAGTCCTGCGAGATGCGATAGCGCAGGGTCAGGCGGCTGTCCTCGGTCAACGGAAAGCTGACCCGGGGCTCAAAGCCAGTGTTCTCGGTCGTGATACCGGATTCCTCGCGCTCGCGCCGGCGCGAATAGACCTCAAAGCCGGCGGCCAGATCACGGTCAAACAGGGCCGGTTCGGTGAACGAGAACGAGTAGTTCCGCACATCCGCACCAGCGGACAGCGCGATGCCCACATTTTGCCCGCGTCCCAGAAAGTTTCGCTCGTCCAGCGAAATGGTGCCGGTCACCCCATCCGAGGATGAAAACGCAGCTCCGAACTGAATGTTGCCCGTGGGCGCCTCTTCCAAATCCACGGAAATCACCGCCCGGTCTGGGGCAGAGCCTTCACGCACCCCAACAGAGACATCCGAGAAGTAGCGCAAGGCGCGAATGCGATCTTCGGCGCGCGCAATCTCTCGGGTGTTAAAGGCATCCCCTTCGATGGTGTTGAACTGGCGGCGGATCACCCGGTCTAAAGTCTGGGTGTTGCCGCGGATGTCGATCCGTTCGACAAACACGCGGGGGCCTTCGATGAGCTCGAAATCGATGCTGACGGTCAGATCATCGGGATTACGGTCCAGGCGAGGTTGCACATCCACAAAAGCAAAGCCCTGCTGACCGGCCAAAAACGCAAGGCGTTCGATTTGCCGGTCCACTTGCTCGGCATTGTAAACTTGGCCCGGTCGCAGGACCAGTTCCTCGTCAAAGGCCATCGGGTCCAGACCCTCGGCCAGCACGGTGACGCTGATGTCGCCGTACCGGTACTGCTCGCCCTCAAAGACTGTGAAATTGACGAAAAACCCGTTGCGCTCGCGCGCCAGTGACGCGGTGGCGGAGATCACTTCGAAATCCACATAGCCCCGGTTGAGGTAGAACTCGCGCAGCAATTGCTGATCCAACTCCAACCGTGCCTCGTCGAAATTGTCCGCCGTGAACAGGGACGACAGCGGCCCCGCCTGCCCGGTTTCGATGGCCCGGCGCAAACGGCGGTCGGAATAGGCACGGTTGCCGGTAAAGCTGATGCGCTGCACTTCGGTCACGCGCCCCTCGACGATCTCGAACGCCAGGTTCACCCGATTGTCCGGCAAGCGGATGATCACAGGCGTCACTTCCGCGTTGAAGCGACCCGCCTGGGCATAGACATCGACAATGGCCTGAGCATCCGCCTCGGCCGCCGCACGGCTGAACGCGCGCCGTTCGCGCAGGGTGATCACCTGCAACAGCACCTCGTCGGTCAACAGGTCATTGCCTTCGAAATTGATGAAGTTGATCGTGGGGTTTTCCGACACCGCGATGACCAGCCGCCCGCCTTCGGGTGTAAGGGTCACGTCATCAAACAGACCGCTGTCGAACAGCCGTTGCAGGCCCCCATTGATGTCGGCTGCGTCCACAGTTTGGCCCGGCTCGATGCCTGCGATGACGCGGATCGTGTCGGCCTCGATGCGCTGATTGCCTTCCACATCGATACGAGAGAAGCGCGCGCTTTGGCCAAAGGCCGATACGGCCGCAAAGGTCAGCACCAATGTGATGCCCAACAAGATTGCCCAAACGCGGCCCGCGCGTGCCTGCTCACTCACCATCATGGCCCTCGCCCTTGTCGATCTGTTGCCGCGCGCACCTCTGCCGGGCGCCTCGCGGGCGTCAGCTGACAAACAGCAAACGCATCACATCGTTATACGTGGCAAAGACCATAAGCAACAGGACCATGGCCAAACCGATGGACATGGCCACCCGTAAAACAGCATCCGCAGGCGGGCGGCCGGTGATCGCCTCGTAGGTGAAGATCACCAGGTGCCCCCCGTCCAAGATGGGAATGGGAAACAGGTTCAAAAGCCCGATGGTGGTGGAAATCAGGCCGATCAGAAACCACAGATTGCCCCAGCCTTGGGTCGCGGATTCGCCCGAGATCTGAGCGATGCCAATCGGCCCTTGGATGTTTTTGGCGCTGATATCGCCCGTGACGATATGGGCCAGGCCGTTGACGGTCAGCTTGATGATCGTCCAGACCTGTTCCACCCCCATCCAAGCGGCAGACCAAGGTGTTGGCATGCGTGTGTCCGCGATATAGGCCGAGCCACCGGCAACCCCGATCATCACCCGTTCCTCAAAGCCGCCCTCGCCATCTTCGGCGGCGCGCAAACTGGGCAGGATGCTGAGCTCCAACACCTCCCCATCACGCCAGACACTCAGGGGAATTCGGGTGTCGCGTGAGGCCATGACCACCTCGCGCAGATCCTCGAACGCGGTCAGGTCCTGGCCATTGGCCGATAGGATATAGTCGCCGATCTCAAGCCCTGCCCGGCTGGCCGGCGACAGCGGCTCCACCCCAAACACCATGGGGGGCAAGGGATAGGGCACGGTGGTGTCAAACGCCCTGCCCTCGCGCTCTAGCGTCAAGGTTATGGGGCGCACCGCGTCCAGATCTTGCACGATGCGGTAAAGGTCGGAAAACCGCTCGATCTCCTGCCCTTCCACGGCACGCACCACATCGCCGGGTAGGATGTCGATCTGCTCACGTTCGGGGAAGTTGACGACCTCGCCAATGGTGGGCGGTGTTTTGACCACGCCCTGCCAGGAGAACATCGCCGCGAACATCACCGCCGACAGCACGAAATTGAACACCGGTCCGGCGGCCACAGTCAGCATCCGTTTCCAAACCGCGGCCCCATGAAAAGCATGGGCGCGCGCATCGGGGCTGAGCGTCTCCAACACTTTGGGGTCACCCCGGCTGGAGCCGTCCACATCGCCCAAGAATTTCACATAGCCGCCAAGAGGCAGGGCAGCGATCTGCCACCTGGTGCCGTGCCGATCTATCCACGAGGTCAAAACCGGCCCAAAACCCAGCGAGAACACCTCGGCCTTGATGCCGCACCAGCGCCCGACGATATAGTGGCCGTATTCATGCACGAACACCACCACGCCCAGCACCAGGACAAAGGGCAAGATGGTGGCAAGGATGCCGCCGATCACAGGAATGCTTGCGATCAATTCCAACATATCAGCTCTTCCTCTCAGCCCAGGTCAAACCGGTTTCCCGGGCACGGCTATCAAAATGCAGGACATCGTCCAAATCATAGTCAGCGCGCGTTTGCGCAGCCTCAGGCCCCAGCGTGTCCATGACATGGGCGACCAAGCGCGCCATGTCCAGAAATCCGATGGAACCTTTAAGAAATTCATCCAACGCGCATTCTTTTGCCCCATTGAACACAGCGCCCGCAAGCCCCCCCATGTCCATCACCTCGCGTGCAAGGCGCAGGGCTGGGAAGCGATCGGGGTCGGGGGCTTGAAACGACAGCGCACCCAGTTGGGCAAAGTTCAACCGCTCCACCGGCAGGGGCGCGCGGTCGGGGTGGTTCAACGCGTACCCAATGGCACCGCGCATGTCCGAGGGGCCCAGTTGCGCCATGATGGCGCCATCGGCAAACCCCACCATGGAGTGGATGATCGATTGCGGGTGGACGATCACCTCTATCTGCTCGGGCATGGCGTTGAACAGAACCTGAGCTTCGATCATCTCCAACGCTTTGTTGAACATCGTGGCACTGTCGATGGAGATGCGCGCGCCCATGCTCCAATTCGGATGTGCCTTGGCTTGGGCGGGGGTCACCTGGGCCATGTCCTCCACGCTCCACTCGCGAAAGGGCCCGCCGGATGCGGTGAGGATAATACGCTCGAACGCCTGGGCGCCATACCCCTCAAGACATTGAAAAATCGCGGAATGTTCGCTGTCCACCGGCAGAAGTGTGCCGCCGTGTTCGGCAACCGACGCTTTGACCAAAGCACCCGCACAGACCAGGCTTTCCTTGTTTGCCAGTGCCAGGGTCGCACCCGTTTTCAAAGCTTCCAACCCGGGGCGCAACCCAGCCGAGCCGACGATGGCGGACATGGTCCAATCCGCAGGCTCGCCCGCGGCTTGGGCCAGCGCATCCACCCCTGCCGCCACGGTGATGTCGGTGCCCGCCAGCGCGTCTTTGAGCGGCTGGTAACACGCCTCGACCGCGGTTATGGCCATGCGTGCGCCCAGGGCCTTGGCCTGTTCGGCCAACAAATCCACATTCCGCGCGCCGCTTAGTGCGACCACGTCAAACGCCTCTCGCCCCCCCTGGCGGAGCAGCAAATCAACCGTATTCACCCCGATCGAACCGGTGGAGCCAAAGACAGAGACCTTTCGCATCATACCCCCGGCCAAACCCAGCTGAGCGCGCCAAAGGCCAAGGACGCGGCCAAAACCCCATCCAATCGGTCCATCAGCCCGCCATGGCCTGGCACCAAACCGCTGGCATCCTTGGCGGCAAACCGCCGCTTATAGGCGCTTTCCAACAGATCCCCCGCCATGGAGGCCACGGCCAAGATCAGCCCCAAGGCGACCATTCCCGGCAAGGCAGGCACGCCCACGGACGTGAAGGCCAGGCCCACAAGGCCCGCCAGCAGCAAGCCCCCAAAGGCGCCGGACCAGGTCTTTTTCGGGCTGACCTTTTGCCACAGTTTTGGGCCGCCCAAGGTCTTGCCGCAAAAATAGCCACCCACATCGGTGGCGATCACAATCATGACGATGAACAGCGCCCCGGCAAAGCCCATCTGCGCATTCTCGCGCACCAACACCAGGATTGATAGGGCCAGCGAGATGTAGAAAAGCCCCCCCACCATCCAGCGCCGGGTGCCCGCCGCCAAGGCCAGCAGCACCAGCGCGCCAAGCGCAAGTTCGCCCAAAGCGAAAGGAAAGCCCAATTGCGCGGTCAACACGACCGAGCCTACGGCACAGATCACCATGACCCAAAGGCCCGCGTCGCGCGGCGAGGTCGGGTGATGGATGCGCCGCAACTCCCACATCAACAGGGCGGCGGTCACACCGAAAATCAGGGTCATAATCCAGCCCCCGAACCACAGGGCGATAAAGGCGATGGTGGCCAGAACAAGGCTAGAGGCCATGCGCAGCTTTAGGTCACCAAACCGGCCGCGCGCCTCCATGCTCAGCCTGCGACGGCCCCGAACCGTCGGTCGCGCGCGGCAAAAGCCTCTACCGCGTCCGCCAGGTGCTGGGCTGTGAAATCCGGCCAGCAAATGTCGAGAAAGGCATATTCCGCATAGGCCGCTTGCCACAGCAGAAAGTTCGAGACGCGGACCTCGCCACTGGTGCGCAGCACCAAATCCGGGTCCGGCTGGTCGTGGGTGTCCATGAATTTTGAAAACGCAGCCTCGTCCAAGCTCTCTGCATCTAGCGAGCCGTCCGCCACTTGGCGGGCCACGGCGCGGGTTGCGCGCAACACCTCGTCCCGACCGCCGTAATCCAGCGCAACATTCAAGTTCAGCTTGTCGTTCTCAGCCGTGGCATCCTCGATCCAGGCCATCATCTCCACCAAGTCCCGCTCCAAGCGGTTGCGATTGCCCAGAAAGCGCAGGCGAATGCCCGCCTCGATCAGCTTGGCGCTTTCTTTTTTGATGTAGCGCCGGAACAGCCGCATCAGCCCTGACACCTCATCCTCCGAGCGTTTCCAATTCTCGGTCGAAAACGCATAAAGCGTCAGATGCGTGACGCCTACGTCCGGGCAAGCCTTGATCACCTCGCGCACCCGCTCCACACCTTGGGCGTGTCCCGCAAGCCGAGGCAGCCCACGTCGCACGGCCCAACGGCCATTGCCATCCATGATAATCGCCACATGGGATGCGTGGGCTTTTTTGTGCAAGGCTTTGGTGTTGGGCATCGAAAATTACCTTCAGATCGCGCTGCAAGCCCTTAGACTTGCATTATTTCTTCTTGCTTTGCCTCCAACGCGCTATCGATTTTCTTGATCGAGCTGTCGGTCAGGCTTTGCACTTCATCTTCCCAAAGCTTCAGGTCGTCTTCGCTCATCCCGTCGGCCTTTTGCTTCTTGAGTTGGTCCATGCCGTCCCGCCGCACGTTGCGCACGGCGATGCGCGCATTTTCAGCGTATTGACCTGCGACTTTGGCCAATTCGCGGCGACGCTCTTCATTCAATTCGGGGATGGGCAGGCGCAGCAATGTGCCATCCATTTGTGGGTTGATCCCAAGGCCAGAGTTGCGGATTGCCTTGTCCACCGCGTTCACCAACTGTTTGTCCCAGACATTGACCACGACCATGCGCG
>JBCBNR010000127.1:0-7960 GCA_039821665.1 Pseudomonadota bacterium | reverse complement strand
GCCATGAGCGTCGCAGTGCGCGCCACGTCGGTCGAGATCGACAGCCGCGTCCTTGTTCTACTGCGCGCGGTCATCGTGTCGCTGGCTATTTTGCCCGTCTTGCCTTGGATCTGGGGCAAGCTGCGAATTTCGCGACCTTGGCTGCACGTCTCGCGGGGGGCCTTGATCGGCATCGCCACCCATCTTGGGTTTTACGCGCTGGTTAACCTGCCCCTGGCCACAGCGGCCGTGTTGTTTTTCACCGCCCCCATCTTCGCCACCCTGCTCGCCATCCTGACACAGGGCGAACAGGTGGGACCCCGCCGCTGGGCCGCGATTGGCGCGGGCTTTGCGGGGGCGATGATCATCCTGCGCCCGGGGTTTCAAGACATGCACCCCGCGATGATCATGGCCCTTCTCTCCTCCGCCTGCTTTGCACTTGCCCTCAACCAATCGCGCGCGTTGGCCGAGGCCGATGGACCCACGGCCGCATATGTCTCGTCCGTGGTGATGACCGTGCTTGTGTCCTTGCCAGTGGCCATGCCCCATTGGAGCTTGCCCACCTCGTGGTTGGTCTGGGGGGCCGTGGCCATTGTGGTGCTGGGCGGTGTGTCACGGGGCATCGCGGACATCCAGGCCTACCGCTATGCTGATGCGTCAATTCTGGCCCCGTTCACCTATCTGCGCTTGGTGTTCGTGGGCTTGGGCGGATACTTCTTTTTTGCCGAAGTGCCGGACCGGTACACCTGGATCGGGGCGGCAATCATTGTGGCCGCCACGCTCTATATCACACAGCGCGAACGGCATTTGGCCAAGTCCCGAAACTCTGACGCCGCTTAGAACGCCTTGCGTGCCTTCAAAGCCGCCGAAATGGTGCCATCGTCCAGGTAATCCAACTCGCCGCCGATGGGCACACCCTGGGCGAGCGAACTGACGGCCGTGCCAGTCCCCTCCAACGCCTCGGCGATGTAATGGGCGGTGGTTTGGCCGTCGATGGTGGCGTTGAGGGCAAGGATGACCTCTTCCACCCCTTCCTCTGCCACGCGTGAGACCAGGCGCGGGATGCGCAGCTCCTCCGGGCCTACGCCGTCCAGGGCCGACAAGACGCCCCCCAAAACGTGATAGCGCCCGCGAAACGCGCCGCCCCGCTCCATCGCCCAAAGATCGGCCACATCTTCGACCACGCACAGTTGCGCGTCTTCCCGGCTGGAATCCAGACAGATGCTACATTCGGGCGAGGTGCCCAGATTGCCACAGCGAAGGCAGATTTGCACAACCCGGGCCACGTCGCCCATGGCCTCGGCCAGGGGATCGAGCAGCAGACCGCGCTTGCGCACCATCGCCAAAACCGCCCGCCGGGCCGACCGCGGGCCCAGGCCCGGCAGCTTTGCCATCAACTCCACCAAACGCTCGATTTCAGCGCCCGCATCAGCCATGGCGCAAGGGCCTTATCCGCAAACGCGAAGCACCGCCAAACAGGCCACGGAGTGGATTTAGGGGCGTGCGGGCCCTTTGCCCGCGCCCCAAGCTAGCCCCGGCGCACAAGGACCGAGCCCACGGAATAACCCGCACCGAACGAACAGATCAGACCCAACGCGCCCGGGTCCAGATCGGCGGAATGTTTGGAAAACGCGATGATCGACCCGGCAGAGGAGGTGTTGGCATAGTCTTGCAGAATGTTGGGCTGTTCGGTCGCATCCGGCGTGCGGCCCAGCACCTTTTTGCCAATGAAATCATTCATCGATTTGTTGGCCTGATGCAGCCAAAGACGCCCAAGCGCATCCGCTGCCAACTCTGCCTCCTGCAAGTGCCGGGCGATATGGGCCGAGACCAGGGGCAAGACCTCTTTGAAGACTTTGCGACCCTCTTGCATGAATTGCATGTCCCGCCGGTCTTCCAGATCCGGATAGCGGGTGCGGCGCAAAAAGCCATTGTTGTTGCGGATGTTGTTGGAAAACTGGGTCTCGCACCGGGTGGACAGCACTTCGAAATGGGGCCGCGCCTCGGACGGCTCCAACCGCTCGATCACCACCGCCGTGCACACATCGCCGAAAATGAAATGGCAGTCCCGGTCGCGCCATTCCAGATGGGCCGAGCAGATCTCGGGGTTGACCATCAGCACCCGCCGGACAGAGCCTGCGCGGATCATATCGCACGCGGCCTGAAGCCCAAAGGTGGCCGACGAACAGGCGACATTCATATCGAAGCCGAAGCCGCCTGCACCCAAAAGCGCCTGCACCTCCACCGCAATGGCGGGATAGGCCCGCTCGTGGTTGGAGGCCGCCACCAGAACAGCATCGATGTCAGCCCCTTTCAGCCCCGCCTCGTCCAACGCGTGCTTTGCTGCCTCCAGCGCCATCTCGGCCATGAGCGAGGGGGCGTCATCTGCCCGCTCGGGAAGACGGGGATGCATGGTGTCAGGGTCCAAAACACCGCTTTTGTCCATCACATGGCGCTGCTCGATGCCGGAGGCTTTGAAGATGAATTCGGACGAGGACGGCTCTTTGGCTGCGACATCCCCCGCAGCGATCGCCTGTGCATTGTCCGCGTTCCACCGGGTCGCATAGGCGTTGTAGGCCTCGACCAGTTCGTCATTGGTGATGATTTGGGAGGGCGTGAACACGCCCGTCCCGGTCACCGCAACGCGGTGCAGTGCGGGCGACGCCATCAGAAGGGCAGTTTCATGCCCGCAGGCAAGCCCATACCTTCGGTGATTTTGGCCATCTCAGCCTGGGCTGCCTCGCCGGCCTTGGTTTGGGCTTCTTTGATGGCCGCCAGCATCAGGTCTTCGACCACTTCTTTATCCTCGGCCTTGAGGATCGAGGGATCGATGTCCAGCGCCGTGAGCGTGCCTTTTGCATTGGCCGTGGCCTTGACCAGACCGCCCCCCGCCTCGCCGGTGACAAAGACGGTGTTCAACGCATCCTGCGCCTCGGCCATCTTGGTTTGCATCTCTTGGGCCTGCTTCATGATGCCAGCCATGTCGCCAAGCCCACCCAAACCTTTGAGCATTGCCCTATCTCCCGGTGCTGTGCTGCGTCCATCCTGTGATATGTCAGGTGCGCGGCGGGGGCAAGGTCGGGCGCGCAGACCCGCGCTTGGGGGCGTTGCCCCCAAACCCCCAGGATATTTGGGGCAAAAATGAAGGGGGGGCATCCCGTTAGTCGAAAGGATCCCAATCTGGATCGTCCTCGGGATCGTCAATGGGGTCGCTTGAGGTTTGGTCCTCGCTCGGCGGCGGGGCGACTTTGATTTGCGCGTCGCTGACTTGTGGAAAACTGGCAAGGACCGCCTGGACCAAAGGGTGGGCCAGGGCCTGGGCGGTCAGGTCATCCTGTTCGGCCCGGCGCCGCTCGGCAAAGGTCTCCCCACCACCTTGGGCGACCACCGAGACGCCCCAGCGCACGCCGGTCCAAGCTTGCAGGCGCGCCGCCAGGCGCGGCGCAAGATCCGTTGGCGCGTCCGGGGTGGGTTCGAACTCAATCCGGCCAGGGGCATAGGCGACAGGGCGCAGGTGCTTTTCCACCTCCACCAACAAGGGCAGGTCGCGCCGGGTGCGGATCAGTTCCATCACATCTTCAAGCCGCGCGTAACGGGCAAGCGCTTGGGTTGCCAGATCGGGGCTCGTTGCGGGTGCGCTGAGAGGTGCTGCCCCGTCGGCTGTTGACGACCGCGCGCGCGGCGCGGCCACGGCACGCGGGGCGGACGGCGATTGGCCCCCTGATCCGGGCGCAGGTGTTCCGCGCTGGGTGCTGCCCGCCGGCGCACCACCACCTTGGGATTGCAGTTTGCGCACCAGATCGCCTGTGGGCGGCAGATCGGCGGCGTAGGTCAGCCGGATCACCCCCATTTCGGCGGCCATCATGGTGTTGGGCGCGCGCGCCGCTTCTTCGAGGATCTTGACCAGCATCTGCCAAGCCCGCGTCAAGGCGCGCATGGGCAGGCTGCCCGCCAGTCGCAGGCCCCTGTCTCGCTCGCCCGGGCTGACGGTGGGATCCTGGGCGGCGTCGGGGGTGATCTTGCACACCGAGATCCAGTGGGTCACCTCCGCCAGGTCGCGCAGCACCGCAAGCGGGTCAGCCCCGTCGGAGTATTGGGCGCTCAACTCCGCCAACGCCTCGGCCGGTTTGCCTTCCATGATCCGCTCGAACAGATCCATCACCCGCCCCCGGTCCGCAAGGCCCAGCATGGCGCGCACCTGGTCCGCGCCGGTCTCGCCTGCGCCATGGGCGATGGCCTGATCCATCAGGCTGAGCGCGTCGCGCATGGACCCTTCGGCGGCGCGCACAATCAACGACAAAGCATCGGCGCCGATCTGTGCGCCTTCCAGCCCGGCCACATGGGCCAGATGGCCGAGCATCGCGTCCGCCTCAATCCGGCGCAAATCGAAGCGTTGGCACCGGCTGAGCACGGTCACGGGCACTTTGCGAATCTCGGTGGTGGCAAAGATGAATTTGACGTGGGCGGGTGGCTCTTCGAGGGTTTTAAGAAGTGCGTTGAAAGCCGAGGTGCTGAGCATATGCACCTCGTCAATGATATAGACCTTGTAGCGGGCCGAGGCCGCACGGTAATGCACGCTCTCGATGATCTCGCGCACATCGTTCACGCCGGTGCGCGAGGCGGCGTCCATCTCCAACACATCCACATGTCGCCCCTCGGCGATAGACAGGCAAGGCTCGCACTGACCACAAGGCTCGGTCGTTGGGCCGCCGGTTCCATCCGGGCCCACGCAATTCAGGCCTTTGGCGATGATCCGCGCCGTGGTGGTCTTGCCCACCCCACGCACGCCTGTCAGCACGAACGCATGGGCGATCCGGTCAGCGGCAAACGCGTTTTTCAGCGTTTGGACCATAGCGTCTTGGCCGATCAGGTCCGCGAAGGTTTGCGGGCGATATGTGCGGGCGAGCACCTGGTATTGAGCTTGGTCGGACATCTTCACCCCTGCGGACACCAGCCCCTAACTTGCCCCAGCCCCGGCGGCGCGGCAAGGGGATGCACCGAGGCTATTTCTACGGCTATTGCACGCCGCGCCGAGAAGGGTCGGACGGATAGACGCCCAGGATATGCAAGTAGGACGTGAAATACGCCAACTCCTCCAACGCGCGGGCCACGGCCGGGTCGTCGGGATGTCCCTCGATATCGGCGTAAAACTGGGTGGCGGTGAACGAGCCGCCCACCATGTAGCTTTCCAGCTTGACCATGTTCACGCCGTTGGTGGCAAACCCGCCCATCGCCTTATAGAGCGCCGCAGGCAGATTGCGCACCCGAAAGACAAACGAGGTCAGCACATCGGGGCCCGGCTCCGGGCGCGCGGGCGTGGGCGACATCAAGAGAAATCGCGTTGTGTTGTTGGTCGCGTCTTCGATCTGTTCGGCCAAGGTATCAAGCCCGTAAATCTGGCCGGCCAGGGGCGAGGCGAGGGCTGCCAATGTCGGGTCATCGCTGTCGCGCACCATCTTGGCCGCACCGGCGGTGTCATAGCCTGTGACCCGTTCGATCCGGTGCTTTTGCAAAAAGCTTCGGCATTGGCCCAGAAGAACCGTGTGACTGGTTGCGCGGGTAATCTGCTCCAGCCGCGTGCCCGGTTGCCCCAAAAGCGAGATGTGCACGCGCACGAAGTGTTCGGACAGGATGTGCATGCCCGACGAGGGCAGCAATTGATGCACGTCCGCCACCCGTCCGTAGGTGGAGTTTTCAACCGGGATCATCGCCAGCGCAGCGGTGCCATCTCGGACCGCCTCGAACGCGCCCTCGAACGTGCTGCACGGCAGCGGCTCGTAGTCCGGGCAGGCCTCAAGGCAGGCCTGGTGGCTGTAGGCGCCCAACGCGCCTTGGAACGCAATCCTTGCCATGGAGTTCTCTTATCAGTCTGCGGTCGAATGGTCGCGCTGACTACACCTTGATGTTGAGGGAGGAAAGCGAATATATGCCCGCAACGGGCTGTTCGCGGCATCCCTCGGGTTGGGCCATCGCAGCGTTGGTATATAGGATAGGGTCATGGATACACTCGAGATCACAAAATTTGTCGGTGCGGGCTGCGGGGCCCTGTTGATCTTTTTGGTCGTGCAGACCGCTGCGACCGGCCTGTATGGGCATGGCGGCGGTCATGGCACCTACGGGGAAGAGCACAGCAACGCCTATGTGATCGAAGTGGCCGAGGCTGAGACGGATGTGGTCGAGGAAGACGTGGTCGAGGTGGCCTTTGACGAGGTGTACGCAATGGCCGATGCCAGCGCGGGCGAAAAGCTGTTCCGCGCCTGCGCCGCTTGCCACAAGTTGGAGGCAGGGGCCAATGCGACCGGTCCCTATCTGCACGGGCTTGTCGGTCGGGGCATCGGCGTTGTGGATGGCTACACCTATTCCAACGCTCTGGCCGAGATGGATGGCGATTGGACGCCGGAGGCGATCTCTGGCTTTTTGGAAAACCCCACGGATTGGGCACCGGGCACAAAGATGGCCTATCGCGGGATGCGCGACGTGGAAGACCGGGCCAATCTGATCGCTTACCTGAACACCTATCAGTAAGCGCCAAAGACAGCGCTGATCCAGCCAAACCCGCCAGCGGACCCGCCGGCGGGTTTTTTCGTGCCCAGTTTTGCGGCTAACACCGAATTGTCACCACGCTTGCTGGGGCTTGCGCGGCTTTAGCGCTTTACGCGCTGCACTTGTGCATTAGTCTTTTGTTCAAGCGACATCAGACAGGGATGCCCCATGACCAAAGCTCGTGCCATTGCCCTGCGCCAAACCTCCGGCGCTATTGCCCCTCGCCTTCTTGCTGCGACCACACTCATCATTGTGATGATCGCCGCACTTTTGGCTCCTCAAGCGCGCGGCGACGGGCATACCATCACGTCCCACGGCATCTCTGCTTTTGGGGATCTGAAATACCCCGCTGATTTTACGCATTTCGACTATGTAAATCCCGATGCGCCCAAGGGCGGCACGTTTTCGTCCCGGGGCACGGGCGCGTCCAACACGTTTGACAGCCTGAATGGGTACATCTTGAAAGGCGAGCCTGCGCAGGGCTTGGGGTTGCTTAGCGACACGTTGCTGGTGGGATCGGCGGACGAGCCGGATTCGGCCTACGGTTTGATCGCGCACTCCTTGGAATACCCCGAAGATCGGTCTTGGGTGATCTTCAGCATGCGCCCCGAGGCGACATTTTCTGACGGCACACCGATCACGTCAGCAGATGTGGTTTGGACCTTCGAGACCCTGATCGAAAAGGGCCTGCCCACCTACAAAATCCGCTATCAAGACGTGGCGGGGGTCGAGGCGCTTGGCCCCCATCAGGTCAAGTTTACCTTTCGCGAGGATGCGGTGTCGTTCCGCGACCTTCCCGCGACTATGGGGGCGATGCCGATCCTGCCCAAACATTACTATGCGGACCGCGAATTTGCAGACAGCACGTTAGAGCCGCCCGTGGGCTCGGGCGCGTATGTGGTGGACGAGGCGCAGCCGGGCCGGATGATCCGCTATTGTCGGAACCCCGACTATTGGGGGACCGACTTGCCGGTGAATGTGGGCACCTACAATTTTGAGTGCATCGTCTATGAGTATTTTGCCGACCGGACAGCGGCCTTTGAGGCGCTGAAATCCGGCACTTACCTGTTTCACGAGGAGTACTTTTCGAAAATCTGGGCAACCGAGTACAACTTTCCGTCGCTCGAAAAAGGCTTCGTGATCCGCGAGAGCATCCCAGACGCCCGTCCGTCCGGCACACAAGGGTATTGGATCAACACCCGGCGCGAGAAGTTTTCTGACCCGCGGGTGCGCGAGGCCATTGGCAAGCTGTTCAACTTCGAATGGTCCAATGACACGCTGTTCTACGGCATCTACGAGCGCACCGACAGCTTTTGGGAAAACGCCCAAGGCATGCAGGCCAGCGGCGTGGCCGAGGGCAAGGAACTTGCGATCTTGGATGCTCTCGCGGATCACGAAGCCTTTTTCGAGCGACGGAAAGTTGTACTCGGTTGCCCAG
>JBCBNR010000126.1:7635-7961 GCA_039821665.1 Pseudomonadota bacterium | reverse complement strand
GACACCCTTCACATCGCGTGCCTACAAACGCGCCCAAGCCCCAGCTTCGAGACGGCGTTGGACGAGGCGTTGGGTTTGGCCACGCGCGCGGTGGAGGGCGGGGCCACAGTGCTAAGCCTGCCTGAATATTGCGGTGGCCTTGTCTCGGACGGCCCGCGTCTGGTGCCGCCCACAGCCCCCGAGGCGGCGCATCCGGTTTTGGCCGCATTGCGCACATTCGCAAAGGACAACAGCGTGTGGATCCAAATCGGGTCCATCGCTGTGGAGGGGCCCGGCGGCAAAATATGGAACCGGGGCTACATGATCACGCCCACTGGCACGATCGC
>JBCBNR010000126.1:0-7625 GCA_039821665.1 Pseudomonadota bacterium | reverse complement strand
ATGGATGGCATCGGTTTGGGCCATACCATCTGCTATGACCTGCGGTTCCCACAGCTTTACCGTGACCTCGCGCAGGCAGGTGCGCACATTCTGACGTGCCCGGCGGCGTTTACGCAAAAGACGGGCGAGGCTCATTGGCACGTGCTGAACCGCGCACGCGCCATTGAAAACGGGGCCTTCATGGTTTCGGCCTGCGCCCATGGCCCGATCCCGGGCGGCGGGGCGGCTTACGGCCATTCGCTGATCGTTGATCCCTGGGGCAAAGTGCTTGCCGATGGGGGCGAGGGCCCGGGCGTGGTCGCCGCGACCATCGATCTGGGCCACGTGGCCGAAACCCGCGCACGCATTCCCAGCTTGCAGCACGACCGCCCCTTCACCCTCGTCACCGATGAAAGAGCAACCGCATGAGCGCGCTTGCAGCCTTGGGCATCGGCCAAGCGGACAATCCGCTTCGCAAAGCCTTCCTTAAATGGCAGTGCCGGGTGCGGCAGATGTCCATGCGCGACAATTACGGGCGACCCGATGACAGCATCATGCCAAGCGTCACGCTGGCGGGCGCCCAGGCCCCCATGGGCCACATCATCACCGTGCTGAACAAGGCCCCAGGCCATTCGGTGACGCCAGAGCTGGCCCATATGGCCGCAAAAACCAACGATCCCGCGCAGATCCGTGAGGCTGCTTTGCGGTTTCTCTCGGCGACCTATTACCAAAAGGCCGACGAATTCTCGGACATCCTGACGGCGACTTTTCCGCCCGCCTCTCCCGGGGCCCAGGCACTCCGCGAGGCCGAAACCTGTACCTTGGTGTTCGAGGCCTTTAACCAGCGCTTCGACCTGCCCTGCCGGGTCTGGCGTCTGGCCCCACACAATCCGCTGCACCAGGCGACGATGGCCCATAATACCCTCTTCAATCCCAGTCTGCCCCCCGACACCGAGGTGCTGGGGTTCGAGCCGGACTGGGCCACCGCCACCTCTGACCCGAAGCTGGGGTAAGCACATATGGCCTACGGATACGTCATCGCCCAAATCAACGTGACGGACCCCCAGGTCTATCCTCGCTACAAAGAGATGGTGCAGCCGACACTCGACCTGTTTGGCGGGGTGTTTTTGGTGCGTGGCGGGCAGGCTGAACACTTTGAAGGCAAACCTGCTGGGGATCGCATGGTTGTGATACGGTTTCCGTCTTACCAAGCCGCGCTCGATTGGTACCATTCAGAGGCTTATGCAGAGGCGCGGGCGCTTAGGCAGTCCGCCTCCACCAGCGTGCAGACAATCGTAGAGGGGATTTAGCATGGCAAAACGGGTATGTGTGATCGGGGCAGGACCATCGGGGCTTGCACAACTGCGCGCCTTTCAATCCGCCAAAGAAAAAGGCGCGGATATTCCCGAGGTTGTCTGTTTTGAGAAGCAAGGCGACTGGGGTGGCTTGTGGAACTACACTTGGCGCACAGGCGTGGACGAGCATGGCAACCCCTGCCACGGGTCCATGTACCGGTATCTGTGGTCCAATGGCCCCAAAGAGGGGCTGGAGTTCGCCGACTACACGTTCGAGGAGCATTTCGGCAAAGCCATCGCCTCGTACCCGCCGCGTGCCGTGCTGATGGATTACATCGAAGGCCGGGTGAAGAAGGCGGGCGTGCGTGACATGATCCGCTTTAACACCATCGTGCGCGATGTGCGTGCCGTGGACGGTGGGTTCGAGGTGACCGCCCGCGACGAGATCACCGACACCGAAACCCGCGAGATCTTTGACCATGTGGTGGTGGCCACCGGCCATTTCTCCGTGCCAAACGTGCCCTACTATCCCGGGTTCGAAAGCTTTAATGGCCGCGTGCTGCACGCCCATGATTTCCGCGATGCGCGCGAGTTCGAGGGCAAGGATATCTTGATCCTCGGCACCTCCTACTCGGCCGAGGATATCGGCTCGCAATGCTGGAAATATGGGTGCAAATCTGTGACCGTTGCGCACCGCACAGCGCCCATGGGGTATGACTGGCCAGAGAATTGGCAAGAAGTGCCAAAGCTCGACAAGGTGGTGGGCAAGACCGCCCATTTTATCGACGGCACCACCAAAGACGTGGACGCGATCATCCTGTGCACGGGCTATAAGCACCACTTCCCGTTCATGCCAGACGATCTGCGGCTAAAAACAGCGAACCGGCTTGCCGCGTCCGACCTTTACAAAGGCGTGGTCTATACCGGCAACCCGGACCTTTTTTACCTCGGGATGCAGGACCAGTGGTACACCTTCAACATGTTCGACGCCCAGGCCTGGTGGGTGCGCGACGTGATTATGGGCAGGATCGCCTTGCCGGATGCATCCGCGATGGAGGCGGATTGGAAACAGCGCCAGACAGACGAGGATGCGCTGGCGGATGACTATGCCTGTATCGATTACCAGGGCGCCTATACCCAGGAGTTGATCGACGAGACGGACTATCCCTCGTTCGACATCCAGGCCGCAAACCAAGCGTTCTATGAATGGAAAAAGCATAAGAAGAAGGGGATCATGCAGTTCCGTGATTACGGCTACAAATCGCCCATGACGGGCACCAAGGCCCCCGCGCATCACACCCCTTGGGTGGACGCGCTCGACGACAGCTTGGAGAGCTATCTGCAAACCAGCTGAGACCCGCTGGCACGGGGGAGATAACCCCCGGCCCGCACCGGAGCAGTGCTCTGAAAACCGCGGCACGTGCCGCACCAACAAGGAGGTACATAGACAATGTACAAATTGACGACAGCCGCCGCCGTTGCGGCCCTGTGTGCGCTGCCCATGGTGGCCCAAGCAGACAGCAACGATCCAATCATCATCCCCACCCATAACTGGTCCAGCCAGATCGTGATGAGCCACGTGGTTGGCCAGATCTTCGAGAGCATGGGCAACAGCGTGGAATACGTCTCCACCGACAGCCAAGCGGTTTATGAGAGCGTGCGCTTGGGCGACGTGACATTGGAGCTTGAGGTTTGGGAAGGCGCGTTTGGCAAGTCCTTCCGCGAGGCCCTGGAAAAGGGTGGTCTGCATGACGCGGGCGACCACAATGCGGTGACCCGCGAGGATTGGTGGTATCCCGCTTGGACGAAAGAGGCCTGCCCAGGCTTGCCCGATTGGGAAGCGCTGAACGCCTGTGCGGCGCTGTTCGCCACACCCGAGACCGGCGACAAGGGCCGCTTCCTTGGGGGTCCCGTGGACTGGCTCAAGCATGATGCCGAGCGGGTGGAAGCCCTTGACATGAACTTCACGGTTGTGAACGCAGGCTCGGCCTCTGCCCTGTGGGCCGAGGTGGCCGCAGCCGAGAAAACCAAGCGCCCGGTGGTGATCTTCAACTGGACGCCGAATTTCGTCGAGGCGCTTTATCCTGGCGAATTTGTGGAGTTCCCCGAGTGGGTGGATGGCTGCGACACGGACCCATCCGTCGGCCCCAACCCCGATGCGCTGTTTGATTGCGGCAACCCGGCCAACGGGTACCTCAAGAAAACCGCATGGGACGGCATGAAAGAAAAGTGGCCGGACGCCTATGCGACCCTGACCCAGATCTCGTTCACCAACCCACAGATCGCTCAGATGGCCAAGTTGGTCGACATCGACGAGTTGGAGCCCGAGGACGCAGCCGCCGAGTGGCTTGAGGCCAACGAGGACGTCTGGAAGCCCTGGGTTTCCGCAGGCTCCTAAGCTGACACCGCTCCCGGGCGCAGTCGCCCGGGAGCTTTCCCCAAAGGGGTGTTCATGTCCTCTGTTATTTCTTGTCGCAATGTCTGGAAGCTGTTTGGGGCCTCGCCCGAGACCTTTTTGAAGGGTCTCGCGCCGGACACCAGTGCCGCGGATATTCTGGCCTCTGGGTATGTGCCTGCGGTGCGCGATGTCTCGTTGGACATCACGCGCGGCGAGATGTTGGTGGTGATGGGCCTGTCCGGCTCGGGCAAATCCACACTGGTACGCTGCATGTCACGGCTGGTGGAGATTACCGGCGGCAGTGTCGAGATCGACGGGACAGATATCGGCACCCTGGCCGAGCGTGACCTGATCAATCTGCGCCGCTCGAAAATGGGGATGGTGTTCCAATCCTTCGGGCTGTTGCCCAACCGCACCGTCCTCGACAACGTGGCCTTCCCGTTAGAGATGCGCGGCCAAGACCGCCATGCTAGGCGCGCGCGCGCGCTTGAAGTGATCGAGCTGGTGGGCCTGTCGGGGCGCGAGGAGTATTTCCCCCGCGAGCTGTCCGGTGGCCAGCAACAGCGCGTGGGCATCGCCCGCTCTCTGGCCATCGAGCCGGACATCTGGTTCCTTGACGAGCCGTTTTCGGCCCTCGACCCCCTGATCCGGCGCGAGATGCAGGACGAGTTTTTGCGCCTGCAGGACATGTTGGGCAAAACCATCGTCTTTATCACCCATGATTTTGACGAGGCGATCCGCCTCGCCGATCGCATCGCCATCATGAAGGATGGCGCGGTAGAGCAATGCGACACGCCTGACCGCATCGTGCTGAACCCGGCCACGGAATATGTGGCCAAGTTCACCGAAGAGATTGACAAGGCCCGCGTCGTCCATGCCCACGGTCTGGCCAAACCTTTGAACGGCGCAGCGCCCACAGGTGCCGCAATCTCGGGCGAAATGACAGTGCAGCAAATGGCCCGCATGCTGGTCAACGAGACGCGAGAGATCCTGCCCGTGTCGGGCAAGGATGGGCAGATCATCGGTGTGCTCAGCCGGCAAGAGGCGCTGGACGTGCTGTTGGGGGCAGAGGTGTGACTGTCACACCGCTCGACATGCCCGCGCGCGGGGCACTGCCACAGCTGCGGGTCGCCCAAGGGTTGCTGCTGGTTGCGGTCCTGTTGGCGGTGGGCAAAGGCATCTTGCCCGAGACACTGATCCGCCCACCCGATTGGCTGGTCTGGCCCTTTGCCGACTGGATCAACGCAGGTTTTTCCTTTGCGCAGAACGAGCTGGGCCTGATGGCCGTCACCCGCGCCTTTGCCGGTGGGGTGGAATGGCTTTTGGATGTGACCGCCAACCTGCTGTACGGCAAGAACCGCTGGCCCAAGCTTGGCCCGATCCCCTGGTCGGTAATCGCCGTCACGATGGGGGTCATTGGCTACGCCTTTGGCGGCGTGCGCATGGCCCTGCTCGCGGGCGGCACCTTCGTTTGGATCGCACTGATGGGCCAGTGGAAATGGTCGATGGAGACGCTGTCGGTCATCGTTGTGGCGGCCCCTATGTCAATCCTGCTGGGCCTGGTCTTGGGCATCGCCGCCTGGCGCTGGCGGACGGTCGAGCAGATCCTCAACCCGATCCTGAACATAGCCCAGTCCCTGCCCCACTTTGCCTATATGATCCCGGTTGTCGTCTTTATCGGCGTGGGCCCCAAGGCTGGTGCGATCGTGACCATCATCTTCTCGGTCCCGCCGATGATCCGCATGACTGTGCTGGGCCTTAAGAAAGTGCCCCCCGAAGTGGTCGAGAGCGGCCATATGTGTGGCAGCACTGCCTGGCAGTTGCTGCGCTATGTGCGCCTGCCCACCGCCCGGACAGAGATCTTGGTGGGCGTCAACCAGGTGATCATGCAATGCTTGGCTATGGTGGTGCTCGCCAGCTTTATCGGCATGCCGGGCCTGGGCCAAAAGCTTCTCCAACTTCTCCAAGCGCTTAAAATCGGGCGCTCGTTCGAGATCGGGATCACAATCGTGCTGCTGGCGGTGGTGCTGGACCGGCTGACCAAGGCCTGGGCCGTGCAACAGCCCACACATTGGGACAAGGGCACGCCTTGGTGGGTCCGTCACAAACTGTGGCTGGTCTGGGCGGGCTTGGTGGTGCTGTTCTCTGTGCTCAGCCAGCTTTTCCCCATCCTGGCAGAGGTCGGGCGGCGCGATGCCTTCTCGGTCGCGAAACCCATCGATGCCGCTGTGGATTGGTTCGTGGTCTTGGTGGATCCGGTCACGCAATGGCTGCGCTGGTTCCTGATCGTGTGGGTGCTGATCCCCATGCGCGACTTTTATCTGTGGCTGCCTTTCACCACCGTGCTGACCCTATTTGCGGCCGTTGGTTGGGCCATCGGCGGCTGGCGTTCTGCGCTCACTTGCGTTGCCTTTTTTGGCCTGATCGCCATGAGCGGCTGGTGGGACCGGGCGATGATCACCGTCTACATGGTCAGCTTCGCGGTCTTCATCGCCACGGTGATAGGCTTTCCCCTGGGGATCTGGGGCTCGCGCAACGAGAGGCGCGCCGCGCGGGTGCTGCTGGTCTGCGATACCTTGCAAACCTTCCCCAGCTTTATCTACCTGATCCCGGTGGTGATGCTCTTTGGCGTGAATGATGTGGCGGCCATCGGGGCGGTGGTGCTCTTCGCCGCGGTCCCGCTCACCCGCTACACCATCGAGGGCCTGCGCGGGGTGCCCGAGACGCTCATCGAGGCCGCTGACATGTCCGGCGCGGACCGCCGGCAGACCCTGTGGCATGTGCGCCTGCCCATGGCGCTGCCCACGATCATGGTGGGGGTCAACCAGTCAGTGATGTTCTCGCTTTTCATGGTGATCATCGCGGCCTTTATCGGCACGCAGGATCTGGGCCAAGAGATGCAGCGCGCGCTGAGCTCCACCGATGTGGGCAAGGGCCTGGTGCTGGGGCTGTGCGTGGCGTTCATGGGCCTGATGGTGGACCATTTGATCCTGCGCTGGTCGGCAGACCGCAAAAAGGCGTTGGGGATCCTGTGATGGGCTACCCGTTCGAGACCCCCTACGAGCGCAAAGGCATCCTGACCCCCGGCCTGCCGGTGCTGCCCCTGGGAACAGAGCGTCACCCGGTGCCGGGTGGCGGCTCGCGCGCGGTTCCAGTGAAAGCGGGGGACGAGATCAGCGTGCTGGATCGCGAAGGTCTGCAACCGGGCGAGTTGGTGCTTTTTGACGCCCAAGGGCGTGCCCAGGCGGGTTATTTGGATGCACCAAACGCCGGCGCGCCCCTGGGCCTGCAAGCGGTGCTGGCTTCCGGCGATGCCACAGGACGCAAGGCCCTCAAGGCCCTGCAAACCTCAGGCTTTGATCTCAACGGTGCCGAGGCTGTGACGGTCTTTGCCGAAGGCTCCCACGCTGGCGACATGGCGACCTTCACCGCCCAGGTGGACGGCCTGCTGTTCCTAGCAGCCCCCGGTGGGCCCATGGCGCCAGAGGCGCAGGATGCACCCACAGAGCTGATCCTTTACGTCAAACGGGCCGAAACACCCCGGGGCAAGCCCGATATTGGCCCGCCCGACCCCTTGGCCGACCCGCTTGAGGACATCAATATCCAGCCGGGCCATGCGGTCGCCTACGAGGTCAAAGCGGGCCAATACATTCAGATCCTGGACGTCAAAGGCCGCGAATGTTCGGACTTTCAGGCCTTTTCCCTGCGCGCCCTCGACCAGGGCCGAGAGCGTGAGATTGACCCTACCACCACACGTTCGCTGATGGGGTCGCTCTATCCCATGCCCGGCATCTTCTCGAAATACTGGACGGTGGATCACGAGCCCCTGGTGGAGATCGTGCAAGACACCTGCGGGCGGCACGATACATTTGGGCTCGCATGTACCGCGCGCTATTACGAGGATTTGGGCTATCCAGGCCATATCAACTGCTCGGACAATATGAATATCGAGT
>JBCBNR010000125.1:0-8010 GCA_039821665.1 Pseudomonadota bacterium | reverse complement strand
GCCGCAGCCTGCGCTCTTGGCCCTAGGCGCCGAGGATCGGGGCCGCTTCCACGCCGAGCAGGGCGACGAATTGTTGACCTTTTTTGGCGCTGTTTTCAGCCAGGTGTTGGGCCCCTGGTTGCCCGCGTAACCTCTCACCCATCGGATGGGGCGCTGGCGCTGTTGGGCCGGTGGCTGGACATGATGCGCGGGGTGCGGGACGCAAGCCCCAAAACCATCGAGGCCTATCGCAGCGATGTCGCGGGTTTTCTAGGGTTTCTGGCCCGCCATTGGGAGGGCCCCGTGGGGCGCGGCGCGCTGGCGCAAGTGACCATCTCGGATATGCGCGCGTGGATGGCGTCTGAACGGGCGCGCGGCCTGTCCGCACGATCACTGGCCCGCGCGCTGTCTGCGGTCAAAAGCTTTTATCGCTGGTTGGGTGAGGTGGAAGGCATCGATGTGGCCGCCGTTGCCGCCACGCGCGCGCCCAAACAAAAGCATCGCCTGCCCCGCCCCGTCAGCCCGGACGCTGCCCGCGCGCTGATTGACATAGCGGAGGTACAAAGCCTCAAGGGCTGGGTGGGGGCACGGGATGTGGCGGTGCTTACGCTGCTCTATGGGTCAGGTTTGCGCATATCCGAAGCGTTGTCCCTGACGGGCCGTGACCATCCCTTGAGCGCGCGGCTCAAAATCCTGGGCAAAGGCGGCAAGGAACGTTTTGTGCCGGTGCTGCCCATCGCGGCCCGCGCGGTCTCGGCCTATGTGGCGGCCTGTCCCCATGATCTAACAGCGGACGAGCCGCTGTTTCGTGGGGTGCGAGGGGGGCCGCTCGGCTCCACACAAATTCAAAGGGTGGTGCAAAGCGCGCGCGCCCAACTTTGCCTGCCCGAGACAACAACGCCCCATGCCCTGCGCCATTCCTTTGCAACCCATCTGTTGGAAGCGGGCGGTGATCTGCGCGCGATCCAAGAGCTGTTGGGCCATGCGTCCCTGTCCACAACCCAAGTCTATACCGGCGTAGACCAGGCCCACATCCTGGATGTCTATGCGCGCGCGCATCCCCGCGCGAAAGGCTAAGTCCGGCTATTGGGCGGCCACAATATAGCCACTGATCACCTCAGCCATCCGCTCAGGTCCCAAAATGGGCGGCAACAACGTCTCGAACTCGCCTTCGGGATTTAGCAGATAGACAAAGGATCCATGTGCATAGATCGGCCCTTCCACCGGATCCTCAAACACCAGGCTCTTCTCTACGTTGAAGGCGGCATAGGCTTGGCCCAGTGCGGCCTCGCTGCCTGTCAGGCCCACAAGGTTGGGATGGATCAGCGGCGCGCCCTCGGCCATCGCTAAGACCGTATCACGCTCGGGATCCACGGTGATCAGAACGGGCGTGACCCTATGCCCCTGATCGGCCAACATATCGACAGCTTGGGCCATCCTAGGCAGGGCGACCGAACAAATCGCCTTACAGTTCACATAGCCAAAGAACAGCACCTGATACTGCCCATCCGGATCGGCGGAGCGGCGGGTCTGACCAAACTGATCCACCAATTCAAAATCACCGCCTTTGACCTGCGGAAACCCTTGGGTGTTTGCGGTCTGCACCTGGTGGGCCAACGCCTCGGCGGCGGTGCTGTGCTCCTCGCCATCATGGGCAAAGGCAGCACCCGCTGCCACGCACAGGCCCAGACAGGCGCGCCGGATCATTCGTTTTCCTCGATGAATTTCTGGTCCTCGTCGAGCCCGAGGCCAAAGTGACCCGTGGCTGCCAGTTGTTTCAGCACCCTAGGATCGCGCCGAAACCAAGGCCCCTTGCCCGCAGCATCCGGGTGGGCCGCAGCCCAGGCCTTGGTCCAGGTGTTGGTTTTGAGCCATTCCTCCGTGCCCACCGGTCGGATGAACTGCAACAGATAGCCCTGCGCGCCGATCCAACCGAAATCCGGATCGCCCACCAGGGTGCCATCCACCTCCACCTGTTGGTTGCAATAGGGCAGCAGATCCTCTGCCCCGCCATTGAACGAGGTTTGGCGGTTTTTCAGCACGGGCACCAGCACGCCATCGGCCTCGCGCAACAGCGCCAGTTGGTGCGTGCCCGCGCCGCAATCCTCGGCACACTCGCCCGTGATCTCACAAACCAGGTCCACCACCTTGGCAGAGAAGAGCGCCTTTTGCTCGCCCAACAGCCCCCATTCGCGGGCCTGGGAGTTGGCCGAGAAATCCTGGGCCAGCGCGCCCGATCCGATCAGGCCGATCAATGCGGCCAGGCCAAAAAACTGTTTCATCTCGCGCTCCTCACTCGGCCGCTTTGGGGGCGGAAAATGGCGGCACGGCACCGTAATCTTCGTGGTTGAGATAGGTGATCCCCTCATCGGCGATCACATCTTCGACCACGATGTAATTGATCCCATCGCGCAGATAGTGCAGCCCGCGCGCGGTGATCTGATGGGATTGGATCTCCATCAGCGTGTCTGTGCGTTCTAAGCTGCCCTCGCCCTTGATTTTGAGGACCATGTAGACTGTGCCATCTTCGGCCAACACCCCCACCGGGATGCCGCCCGCGGCACACCACAAAGCACAAGTATGATGGGCCGAGCCGACAACCGCGTCAGGCCCCCCCATCACACCAGACAGGTAACACCATGTGTCGATCACCTCGCCTGTGATCTCGACAATCTCAGGCTCGGTGGCGGCCAACGCGGGCGAGAGCGGCAGGCCCATCGCCAGGGCAAGCCCCAGGCCTTTGAGTGGGAAAAACCGTGTCATTGTCCTGTCGCCTCTTGGGTCTGTGTCCGGTTGTCGCAGGCTATTCCCAGTGTCGGCGGTTTGGCCAATCACAATTTTCGCACCCCACCCTTGGGGCGATCACAGTTTTGTGCACACATGTCATGTGAAAAACTGGCAAAGTTGCGCGACGACGGCTGCAGCAAAATGCCACATGAAAGACCATATAAGGGACCCGTTCTATGACCAAATTTCTGATCGCTCTGGGCCTTGCCCTGGGCACCACACTGGCCGCACCGGCCGTGTCGGCGCAGGCGCTCGATTGCCCCACCACGACCGAGCCCTTTGATTTGACGGGCGAGGAGATCAGTGGCCTTTACGACTGCATCAAGGATGCCTTGGCCGAAGGCTATGCCAAAGGCGACAACGACGTGGCAGCGGTGTACCGGACATGGTCCCCCACAGCCACCCGCCCGGCTGTGGCCGGTCCCCATGGCGAGCGTCTGCTCAACACCTTTGCCAACGACATCGGGGCCGAGCAGTATCTCAAGTTCCAGGATGACGGTGCGTTTGTGATGCCCACAGGCTCTGTCCTGGCCAAGGAAAGTATGCGCGTGAACATGAAGAAGGGCCAGCTTGTGCGCGGACCGCTGTTCATCATGACCAAGGTTGGTCTTGAGGCCGAGGAAAACTCCGACGGCTGGTTCTATTCGGCCGTTCAGCCCTCAGGCAAGGCGATGAAGATCAAGCAAAGCTTTTGCCACGACTGCCACTCCGCCTTTTCGGACAGCGACAGCATGGGCTATCCGCTCGAAGAGGTGCGCATTGGCGCGGACGGCTGACCCAAGATAGAGATCACGCTGCACAGGGGGCCGCCGGAATGGGCGGCCCCTTTTGCGTTTGGTGCGGTGCGAGCGAGGCGGTCAAACCCTATCCGCTGCCGATGGCCTGGCGCAGTTGGAACGGCACCGCCCGACCTGCCAGACGGGTGCGATAGACATGCATCCCCTCCAGCACGCGCATCACATAGTTGCGGGTCTCGCGAAAGGGAATGTTCTCGATCCACTCGATGGCATCCACCTGGGACGTACGGGGATCGCCATACTCCGCAATCCACTGATCCACCCGAGAGGGCCCCGCGTTATAGCTGGCGGCCACCAGGATCAGATTGCCGTCAAAGCGCGCCATCATTTGATCCAGATAGCCCGTGCCAAGCTGGGCGTTGTAGCGCAAATCGCTGGTCAGTCGCGCGCGGCTGTAGCCGATGCCAAGGTCGCGCGACATTTTCTGTGCGGTGCCCGGCATCAGCTGCATCAGACCGCGCGCGCCTGCGGGGCTGATCGCCGCCGGGTTCAGCTCACTTTCCTGGCGGGCCACGGCGAGCGCCAATTCGGGCGGAACACGGGCCGTGCGCGGCAGATCAAGGACCGGGAAGTAGGCCGGTGGAACGATCCTACCCTCCCGCGCCTCGCGCTTGGCGATCTTGACCGCCACGAAGGGGCGTTTGATCTCAAGCCCAAGGGCCGCCAGGGCTGCACTTTGCGAGGCAGTCATTGTTTCTTGTGCATGCAAGAAAAAGCGCAGCATCTGCGCCGTGTCCCCAGCCAGATGCAGGGCCAAAGCGGCCCGCATCGGTGAACTGCGCAAAAACCCTTGTGCGCGCCAGTCGGGCAAACGCCCCCCCGCCAGCGCAGGGTCGGGCGCAATGCCCGCACGCTGGGCCGCCAGTTGACCGTAGAAACTTGTCTGGTGCTGTGCTGCGCGCGCAAACGCGGCGCGCGCGTTTTGGGCATTGCCCGCTGCCTCTTGCGCGCGGCCCATCCAATAGCCCGCGCGCCCCAAGGAAATGGGGGTGAAAACGGCCCGCTCAAACCGCTGGAAGTGGGAAATCGCCCGGCGCGGGTCGCGCAGTTTGCTCAGCGCGATATAGCCCGACAACCATTCAAGATCGGCATAATTACTGCCCTCGCGCAATCCATGTTGGCTGGCCAAGGCATAGGCCGCTTGCGCGCGTCCTGACCGCAAAGCCCGTCGGGCAAGGCCCCGGCGACGGTTGGCCCATGCCTCAGGCTGGCCCAGGCCTGCTTGCGCGCGGGATGTGGTGCGCAAAATCTCCTCCGCCCCGTCCCAGCGGCCCTTGGCGATGCGCCACCGAAATCGCTCATAAGCAAGGCCCGGATGGGATTTCAGCGCCGTTGGCACCGCTTCGATCAGGCCATCGACGCCGGATGCTTGGCGGCGCAATGCGATGCGCGCGCGCGCAAGCGCTTGCCAGCCGGGCGAGACCAGGGGCAGCATGGCGCGCGCCTGATCGGTCCGCCCGTCCCACAGCAACGTATCGAGTCGCGCCTCGTGATGGGGCGCAAGGGTGCGACCATGGGCCGACAACAGCGCCTGTTGCTCGGACGCGGCAAGATCCAAGCTGCGCCAACCCGCAACCAAGGCCGCTTGCGCCTGCCCACCTGAAAGCGCGCGTGCATAGGCCAAAAGACCCCGGCCCGTCTGCGGTGCCTCGGCCTGAAAGAACGCTCGCACATCGCGTGCGGGCAAACCGCTGGGCATCACCGCCTCGGCCCGTTTGCGCATCAGCTTCAAGCCCGGCCAATCCCCATTGCGGCGCAAGAAGGTGACGTATTCGGGCCACGTACCTTGCCCTGCGCGCAGGCGTTGCCAGATGACGATGTCCGCCGCCACAGGCTCTGTCTGACGGGCATGGCCCAAAGCCTGGGACCAGTCGCCCTGGCGCGCAGCCTCCAGCGCGCGGCTCAGCGAGGTCCCCACATCCGCCGCAGCGCCGCTTGCCAAAGTGGCGAGCAGGGCCGCGCCCGCGATCATTCTGCGAAGAGCCATATGCCAATATTCCGTTTGTGAAGTGCCTGTTTGTGGGCATCCTAACACAGCTCACCCTGCGGGTAAGACAAGCTTTCTTGAACTTGGATCGGGTGCGGGGTAGTCACTGCCTTCAATGGCCAAAAGGCCCAACCCACCCGCAGAAGGCAGACCCACATGTTCAAAGGTTCCATTCCCGCGCTCGTCACCCCGTTTCGCAATGGTCAGGTCGATGAAGCCGCGTTGAAAGACCTGGTGGAATGGCATGTGGCCGAGGGCAGCCATGGCCTGGCCCCGGTGGGCACGACCGGCGAAAGCCCGACGCTGAGCCATCAAGAGCATGAGCGCGTGATCGCCGTGGTGGTGGAGGCTGTGGCAGGCCGTATCCCGGTGATTGCCGGGGCAGGCTCGAACAACACGCTGGAGGCCGTGCGCTTTGTGAAGTTTGCCAAGACTGTCGGGGCAAACGGCGCGCTGGTGGTCACCCCCTATTATAACAAGCCCACCCAAGAGGGGCTGATCGCCCATTTCGAGGCGCTCAGCGATGCGGCGGACATACCGATCATCATCTACAACATTCCCGGCCGCTCGATCATCGATATGACGCCTAAGACCATGGGCCACCTGGCTAAGCGCGCAAACATCGTGGGCGTCAAGGACGCAACCGGCGATGTGGTGCGGGTCAGCCAACAGCGTGCGACCTGCGGCAAGGACTTCGTGCAATTGTCGGGCGAGGACGCCTCGGCCCTGGGCTTTAACGTGCATGGCGGGGTCGGGTGCATTTCGGTCACCGCGAACGTCGCCCCCAAGCTTTGTGCGGAGTTTCAGAACGCCACACTGGCGGGCGACTGGGCGCGCGCGTTGGAATTGCAGGATCTTCTGATGGATCTGCACACAGCTGTCTTTATGGATCCCGGCGTGGTGGGCGCGAAAGCCGCCCTTGCGATGATGGGCAAATGCTCGGACGAGGTGCGCTTGCCGCTCAGCGGCGTGACCGAGGGCACAAAGGCCGCCTTGCAGGCCGCCATGGCGAAGATCGGCATCGCCACATGATGCGTCCGACGGCTTGCTAGAAGCTGCCAAGTCCTTTCAACACGTGCGTTCAGTTGGGGGCTCTGCCCCCGCGCGTGCCGCGCTCCCCCGGGATATTTGGGCAAAAATGAAGGCAGCACCAGAGTTTCCAAAGCCATTAGGGCCGAGCAAAGCGTTTGTCAGATCGCGCGCCCGATCTGACAGAAAGGGGGGGGGGCACAGCCCCCCCGGGGCATCACTTAGCCTACGCTTTAGACCGCCCGCGTCTCGCCCTCGGTCTCGATCCCTTTCAACTCTCCCCCCTCGATCGCCACTTCAAAGGCAGCCAGGCGTTTTTGGATCGACAGCAACTCGATGATCGTGGGCCAAGAGTTGACAAGGAACTGGAACGAGTTTTCCACCCGGCCAAAGGCGTTGAGGATCTGTTGCATCAAACCAAAGGTGATGCCGGCCGCCACAACCGTGGGACCAAGTGCGATCATTGGGATCAGGTTGCCGACCTGAAGGTACGAAATCCGGATCACGTTGAAATAGGTGTATTCCAGATAAAGCCGGAAATAGTTCTTGCGCACATTGCCAAACAGCTCTTGCACCGTGATGGGCTGGGCGCGGTCCGCGTGATCCTCGCCCAAGACCAGCTCCTTGCGGTAGGCGGCCTCCACCCGTTGGTTGCGAAACTCCAGGCCCGGAAGGCGATAGCCCGCAAGCGCCAGCAGCCCGGTGCCAAAGACCGACCAGACGATGGCAATGATCACCAGCACTTGGGGCACCGCGCCAAAGATGGGCACTTCGGACACATACTGGCTAAGACCCCACAGGATCGGCAGGAACGCGATCAGCGTCATAAAGCTGTCGATGATTGACACGCCCAACCCCTCGACAATCCGGGCAAAGCGCATGGTGTCATCCTGCACCCGCTGGGAGGCCCCTTCGATGTGGCGCACCCGCTCCCACAGGTTCATGTAGCGGTCGTTCATCGCCGCGCGCCACCGGAAGACATAGTGGTTCACGAAATAAATCTTCAGAACGACAATGATCACGTAGGGCATCGCCACGCTGAGAAAGGTGAAGATCTGTCCATAATATTCATCGATAGAGATCGCGTTCGGCTCGGCCAGCGCCACTTGCACCATGTCGAAGAAATCCCGGTACCAAGCGTTGAAAAACACGTCCAACTGCACCTGAAACCAGGTCACAAAGATGATCAAGGCCGAGCCCATCACCGACCACCGCGCCCATTTGTGGTTGGCAATTGACATCCAGATCGCCGCAAACACCACATAGCAGCCGATCACGTATTGGTAGAGCCAGAAGCTTTGCGGTCGGGCCGCTGCTGCCTCATAGGCCGCCACATCCTCAGCCGAGGCAGGCTGGCTCAACGCCTCGGGAAAGCCCATCCCGACCAGCCCGCCCAAGGACAGCCAGTCGCCCAAACCTTTGAACAGGAAA
>JBCBNR010000124.1:0-8022 GCA_039821665.1 Pseudomonadota bacterium | reverse complement strand
TGCTTATCTTGATAGGTTTTGGGCGCGTTTGCGTCATATCCCGCCAACAAAATCGACCGAGATTCGGGACGCGGGGCCACCGCTTGCACATCCACAACCGCCGACACCCGCTCCACCGAACTCCGTTCGGCCCAGGCATCCGGGCTTGGCAAAAGGCAGGCCACCAGGCCCAAACCGACCGTGGACCACATCATCATCTCAGACCAAAAACGTGTCACAAAACCACTCCACCGACTCAACTCACACTCTACATACGTGGCTCTTACGGCATGATTACGGGGAGAGTCTGGCACAACATCCCCCGAACATGGTCTCTTGACCACAATTCACGAAAGGTGCCTGTGTTGCCCCATGTCCATGGTTGAACGCAGCAGCGAAACACGGGTTCCCGCCCACGAGCAGGTCTATCGGACCCTGCGCACCCGCATCATGCAAGGGGAGGTCAGCCCAGGGGCGGCGCTGACACTGCGCGGCATTGCCGAGCATTTCGGCGTCTCCATGACACCCGCGCGCGAGGCGGTGCGCCGCCTGGTGGCGGAGGGTGCGCTGAAACTGTCCACCTCCGGGCGGGTGACCACGCCGGAGCTGACCAATGACCGAATCGAGGAATTGGCGGCCCTGCGCGCGCTTCTAGAGCCCGAGTTGGGCGCGCGCGCCCTGCCGCGCGCCCATGCGGTGCTGATCGACCGGATGGAAGATCTGAACTTGCGCATCCGTGGGGTGATCCGAACCGGTGCCGCCACCGAATACATCCGCGCCAATCACGAGTTTCATCGCATGCTTTATCTGCGCGCCCAAGCACCCGCCATGCTTGCCCTTGTGGAAACGGTCTGGCTGCAACTGGGCCCGACCATGCAATCGCTTTATGCCCATCTGCAACGCCCCAGCGCCAGCCTCAACCATTCCAAGATCATCAGCGCCCTGCGCGCGGGCGACGAGGCGAGCCTGCGCCTAGCTTTGCGCGAAGATGTCACCGCGGGCCTGCGCCTGCTCTCGCGCTAGGGCCCCATCGAGTTTCCAAAAATACTCCGGGGGGGGGCCGCAGGGCCGGGGGCAGAGCCCCCTTCCCTTGCCTGCCCAGCCCACGGGCCTTAGGCGTGAATGGCCCCGTCGCCGCACGCCAAGGCCGCCTCGCGCATCGCTTCGGAAAAGGTTGGGTGGGCATGGCAGGTGCGCGCCAGATCCTCGGCCGCCGCCCCAAACTCCATCGCCACACACACCTCGTGGATCAGATCGCCCGCATAGGGCCCGATCAGATGGGCGCCCAAGATCCGATCCGTCTGCGCATCCGCCAGGATCTTCACAAAGCCCTCGCCCTGAAAATAAGATTTGGCGCGCGCGTTGCCCATAAACGGAAACTTGCCAACCTTATAGGTGCGCCCCTCTTCTTTCAGCTGCTCCTCGGTCTTGCCCACATTGGCAACCTCTGGAGAGGTGTAGATCACGCCTGGGATCACGTCGTAGTTCACATGGCCGGCCTGACCTGCGATCCGTTCAGCCACGGCCATGCCCTCATCCTCGGCCTTATGGGCCAGCATCGGGCCGTCCACCACGTCGCCAATGGCCCAGATGCCCGGCACGTTGGTCGCCAGATTGCCATCGGTTTTGACCTGCCCGCGCTCGGACATCGAAACGCCCGCCGCGTCCAGGCCCAAGCCGTCCGTGTAAGGTTTGCGCCCCGTGGCCACCAGCACCACATCCGCGTCCAGACTGTGCTCACTGTCATCCGCGCGCAGCTTGTAGCCCACCTTCAGCTTGGTCTTGAGCGTCTCCACCCCTTGGACGGCAGCACCCAGCGTGAAGCTCAGCCCCTGCTTTTTCAGGATCGACTGGAACTTGCGGGAGATCTCAGCATCCATACCCGGCGTGATGTGATCCAGGAACTCCAACACCTGCACGTCCGAGCCGAGGCGCGCATAGACCGATCCCAGCTCCAACCCGATCACGCCCGCGCCGATGATCGCCAACCGCTTTGGGATCTCGGGCAGCTCCAACGCCCCGGTGGAGGAGACGATCCGTTTCTCGTCGATCTCGATGCCCGGTAAGGTTGCGGGCGCCGAGCCTGTGGCAATCACGATGTTCTTGGCGCCATGGGTCTCGCCCCCCACCGATACCTTGCCAGACCCTTCGACCTTGCCCCAGCCTTTCAGCCAGTCGATCTTGTTCTTCTTGAACAGAAATTCCACGCCCGAGGTGTTCTGCTCCACCGTCGATTGCTTATAGCCCATCATCTTTTTGAGGTTCACCTTGGGCGGTGGCCCTTCAATCCCCATGTCATCGAAATGGGTATGGGCCTCGTGATACAACTCAGAGGCCCGGAGCATCGCTTTGGACGGAATACAACCCACATTCAGGCAGGTGCCGCCCAAGGTCTCTCGCCCCTCTACGCAGGCCGTTTTCAGGCCCAGTTGCGCGCAGCGAATGGCGCAGACATAGCCCCCAGGCCCACCACCGATTACGATCACATCATAGTCTGCCATTGGGCTGTCCTTTCAGGATTGGCCAAGAAAGAGAGGGGTCAGAAGCATCACCAAGCACGACACCCAACCGATTCCCCAAACGACCGACCGCCAGGGCGAAAGCGCGAAGTAATAGCACGGGATATAGGCCAGCCTCGCGGCCACAAACAGCCACGCACAGGTGGCCGTCAGCGCCGAGGCCGCGTCGCCAAGGCTGACCACCACCACCGCGATGGCAAACAGGATCAACCCCTCATTGGTGTTGTCATAGGCCCGAAACAGCCGGGCTGTGCCGGGCTTGACCTGATCGCGCAAAGGCGGGCCCGAGCGGTCCGAGAGGGTGGCCTTGCGCCCCACCTCCAAATTGGTGAACAGGGCAGCCCAGGCCAGCAGCCCCGCTTGGATCAGGGCCGCCACGGCCAGCGCGGTGAGTTCGGATGTCATCGCCCGTTGTCCCTAGAGATCCATCAGCAATCGGCGCGGATCCTCCAGCGCCTCTTTCACGCGCACAAGGAACGTCACAGCACCTTTGCCGTCCACAATCCGGTGATCATAGCTTAGCGCCAAATACATCATCGGGCGCACCACGATCTGGCCGCCTTCTACCACCGGCCGCTCTTGGATTTTGTGCATCCCCAGAATGCCTGACTGGGGCGGGTTCAGGATGGGAGAGGACATAAGCGAGCCATAGACCCCACCGTTGGAAATGGTGAACGACCCGCCTTGCATTTCGGCCATGCTCAGCTTGCCGTCGCGGGCGCGCACGCCCAGCTCGTTGATCTTCTTCTCAATGGCCGCAAAGCTCATCTGATCCGCATCGCGCACCACTGGCACCACAAGCCCCGTGGGCGTGCCCACAGCGATGCCCATATGCACGAAGTTTTTATAGACCACGTCCGTGCCATCGATCTCGGCATTGACCTCGGGCACTTCCTTCAAGGCATGGCAGCATGCCTTGGTGAAGAACGACATAAAGCCCAGCTTCACCCCATGCTTTTTGAGGAACAGCTCTTTGTATTCGTTGCGCAGGTCCATCACGCCGGTCATGTCCACCTCGTTATAGGTGGTCAGCATGGCGGCGGTGTTCTGAGCCTCTTTGAGGCGCCGGGCGATGGTCTGGCGCAGGCGGGTCATCTTGACCCGTTCCTCTCGCGCGGCGTCATCTGCGGGCACGGGCGCGCGGGGAACTGGCGCAGGCGCAGGCGCGGCAGCAGGGGCCGCTTGCGGCTGTGCTTTCAACGCATCCTCTTTCATCACCCGTCCATCCCGGCCAGTGCCTTGGACGGTTGCAGGATCGATGCCTTTCTCCGCCAGGATTTTCTTGGCCGAGGGGGCATGTTCCACATCCGCGGCAGCACTGGCGGGCTGTGCAGTAGGCGCAGGTGCAGCACTCGGGGCAGCCCCAGCCGCCCCCGGGGTCAACAGGGCAAGCTTGCCGCCCGCCTCGACCGTGGCGCCTTCGGCGGCCAGGATCTCGGTGATCACGCCCGCCGCAGGCGACGGGACCTCGACCGAGACCTTATCGGTTTCCAACTCGCAAAGCATCTCGTCTGCGACGACCGTGTCGCCCACCTTCTTGAACCAAGAGGCGACGGTGGCCTCGGTCACGCTTTCCCCCAGCGCGGGCACCATGACATCAACAGGTGCGGAATCGGACGCGCCCGTGCTTGGATCGGACGCGGCCGATGCGGGTTTCGCAGACGTTGGGGCCGGCGCTGCATCCCCCTCTGCCACGGTGGCCAACAGGGCGTCGAGACCGACACTTGTGCCCTCGGCGGCCACAATCTCGGTCAGTGTGCCTGCGACCGAGGACGGAACCTCGACCGTCACCTTATCGGTCTCCAACTCGCACAGCATCTCATCCACCGCCACGCTGTCGCCGGGCTTCTTGAACCAGGTGGCCACGGTGGCCTCGGTCACACTTTCGCCCAGGGTGGGCACGCGAATTTCGGCCATCAGATCAGTCCTTCTTGCCCGTAAGCGCTTGGGCCACCAGGGCCGCTTGCTGTCGTTTGTGTTCCGAGGCCAGGCCCGTCGCAGGCGACGCAGCCGCCGCGCGCCCTGCATAGACAGGCCGCCCATGCTTGGCCTTGATCCGGCCCAGCACCCATTCGATGTTCGGCTCGACAAAAGTCCAAGCGCCCTGGTTCTTCGGCTCTTCCTGGCACCAGACCATCTGGGCCTTGGGGAAGCGCTTGAGCTCTTTCACCAGGCTTTGCGCGGGGAACGGATAGAACTGTTCGAGCCGCAGAATATAGACATCCGTCAGGCCAAGCGCGTCACGCTCCTCCAGCAGATCATAATAGACCTTGCCCGAGCACATCACCACGCGGTCGATCTTGTCATCCGCCACCAATTTGGTGTCGGAATTGCCCTGTTCAGCATCATCCCACAGCACCCGGTGGAAGGATGATCCCTCTCCCATCTCCTCCAGCTTCGACACCGCAAGCTTGTGGCGCAAAAGCGATTTCGGCGTCATCATGATCAACGGCTTGCGGAAACTGCGGTGAATCTGACGGCGCAGAATGTGGAAATAGTTCGCGGGCGTGGTGCAGTTGGCCACAATCCAGTTGTCTTGGGCGGACATCTGCAAGAACCGCTCCAACCTGGCTGAGGAGTGTTCAGGCCCTTGGCCCTCATAGCCATGGGGCAACAGCATCACCAGGCCCGACATCCGCAGCCACTTGCTCTCGCCTGAGCTGACGAACTGGTCGATCATAATCTGCGCGCCATTGGCAAAATCACCGAACTGCGCTTCCCACAGGGTCAGGGCATTGGGCTCTGCCAGACTATAGCCGTACTCAAACCCAAGCACCGCGTATTCAGACAGCATCGAGTCGATGACCTCATAGGTCGCCTGACCGTCCTTGATGTGGTTCAGCGGAAGATACCGTTCTTCGGTTTCCTGGTCGATGATCCCAGAATGGCGTTGGCTGAAGGTGCCGCGGGTCGCGTCCTGGCCGGACAGGCGCACCCGGTAGCCTTCGGTCATCAGGGTGCCGAAAGCCAGCGCCTCGGCGGTGGCCCAATCCACACCCGCGCCGCTGTCGATCATCTTGGCTTTGGTGTCGAGCATACGGGCCACAGTTTTGTGGGGCTTGTAGCCTTCGGGCAAACGGGTCAACGCCTGGCCCACCTCGTTCAGGCGTGCCATGTCCACAGCCGTCTGTCCGCGCTGGTAGTCGCCATCGCGCTTGCCCAAGCCGGACCAACGCCCATCCAGCCAATCGGCCTTGTTGGGGCGGAATTCTTTGCCCGCTTCGAACTCTTCATTCAAATGGGCCTGGAACGCTGCCTTCATATCCTCGATCTCACCCTCGGGGATCAGGCCATCGCGCACCAACCGCTCGGTATAAAGCTGAAGCGTGGTTTTGTGGGACTTGATGGATTTGTACATCTGGGGCTGGGTGAACATCGGCTCGTCACCCTCGTTGTGCCCAAAGCGGCGATAGCAAAAGATATCCAGAACCACGTCCTTGCCGAATTTCTGGCGAAACTCGGTGGCGACCTTGGCCGCGTGCACCACGGCCTCGGGGTCATCCCCGTTGACATGGAAGATCGGCGCCTCGACCATAAGTGCGATATCCGTGGGATAGGGCGACGAACGCGAGTTGTGGGGCGCGGTCGTGAACCCGATCTGATTGTTGACCACGATGTGCATGGTCCCCCCCGCCTTATGGCCCTTCAGACCGGACAGGCCAAAACATTCGGCCACCACGCCCTGGCCCGCAAACGCCGCATCGCCGTGCAACAACACGGGCATGACAGCCGTCCGGTCGTCATCGCCCAACTGCTCTTGCTTGGCGCGCACCTTGCCCAGGACCACCGGGTTCACCGCCTCCAAATGGGACGGGTTGGCGGTCAGCGACAGATGGACCGAATTGCCATCAAACTCCCGATCCGAGGAGGCGCCAAGGTGGTATTTCACATCGCCCGAGCCTTCGACCTCGTCAGGCTTGAAGCTGCCCCCCTGAAACTCGTTGAAGATCGCGCGGTAGGGTTTGCCCATCACATTTGCCAGCACGCTCAGCCGCCCCCGGTGGGGCATGCCGATGACGATGTCGCGCACCCCAAGTGCGCCACCACGCTTGATGATCTGCTCCATCGCTGGGATCAGCGCCTCACCCCCGTCCAGGCCAAAGCGTTTGGTGCCCATGTATTTGACATGGAGGAACTTCTCGAAGCCCTCGGCCTCCACCAGTTTGTTGAGGATCGCTTTGCGCCCCTCGCGGGTAAAGGCAATCTCTTTGCCGTAGCCTTCGATGCGTTCCTTCAGCCAAGACGCCTGTTCAGGGTCCGAGATGTGCATGTATTGCAAGGCAAAGGTGCCGCAATAGGTGCGTTTGAGGATCGCCACGATCTCGCGCATATTCGCGGTCTGAAGGCCCAGCACGTTGTCGATGAAAATCGGGCGGTCCATGTCAGCTTCGGTAAAGCCATAGGCGCTCGGCTCCAACTCGGGGTGTTGCGCCCGCTCGGTCAGGCGCAGCGGGTCCAAATCGGCGGCCAGATGGCCCCGGATGCGATAGGCGCGGATGATCATCAGCGCGCGCAAACTGTCCACGACCGCCTGTTGCACCTGGTCCGAGGTCAGCGCAACGCCCCCCTCGGCCGCCTTGGCCTCGATCTTCTTTGCCACCTCTTTGGGGGCGGGTATCTCGGCCCATTGCCCATCCAGGGCCGAAGTCAGATCGTCCGATGGTTGCGGCGGCCAATCGCTGCGCGCCCAAGACGGGCCGCGCGCCAGGTTGCGCACATCCCGCTCGTCATCGCCCAGGCTGCGAAAGTACTCGGCCCAGGACGCATCCACCGAGGCCGGATCCTGAGCATAGCGCGCATAAAGCTGGTCCACATATTCCGCGTTGTGACCTTGCAAGAAGGACGATGCATGAAACTGGTCGTTTGGCGATTGCTCGGTCATCTCATCCCTCCGGGCAGGCGCGCCCGCTGTTGTCGCAATGAGCGCCCCTTGCGGGGCGCATTCCTATCCTTTTGCCCCTAGCGGGGCCGGCCTTCGGCGAGAGTATTTTTGGAAAATCGAGTTTCCCCAAATACTCCCGCCGGAGGCAAAATGTTTCAGCCAATGGCCTTCAAAACAGCCTCGCCCAGGCCTGCGGGGCTGTCGGCTACCACGATGCCTGCGGATTTCATGGCCTCTATCTTGTCTTCGGCACCCCCTTTGCCGCCGGCCACGATGGCGCCCGCATGGCCCATCCGCCGCCCCGGCGGGGCTGTGCGGCCCGCGATAAAGCCTGCCATAGGTTTTGCACGGCCCTTCTTGGCCTCATCCTTGATGAATTGCGCCGCATCCTCTTCAGCCGAGCCACCGATCTCGCCGATCATGATGATCGATTGGGTTTCTTCGTCGCCCAAAAGCAGTTCAAGCGCATCGATATGCTCGAACCCTTTGATCGGATCGCCGCCGATGCCAATGCAAGTGGACTGGCCCAGACCGGCGGCCGTGGTTTGGCCCACCGCCTCGTAGGTCAGCGTGCCCGAGCGCGAGACCACACCGACCGACCCGCGCTGGTGGATATGACCGGGCATGATGCCGATCTTGCAC
>JBCBNR010000123.1:0-8025 GCA_039821665.1 Pseudomonadota bacterium | reverse complement strand
GATGATGCGACAAAAACGCAAGCCTGACCTGCTGACCGAGGTGGAATTAGAGTTTATGTCCGCCCTATGGGTGGTGGGCGAAGGTTCGGTCCGCGAGGTGCTGGACCAGTTGGCCCCCCGCCGAAAGCTGGCGTATACCTCTGCTGCGACGATCCTTAAGATCTTGGCCGAAAAAGGCTTTGCGAACGCGCAAAAGCGCGGCAAGACTTTGATTTACACGCCTGCGATTGCCAAACACGCTTATCAGACCCGATCTTTGCAGAACCTGTCTGCCAAGCTGTTTGACAACACGCCTGCGACTTTGGTGGCCCGGCTCGTCGATGATGCGGGGCTCTCCCAAGAAAGCCTGGAGGAAATCCGGGCGGTGCTGGAGAGGAGACTTGGGGATGGCGCTGACGAAGGCCCTGATTGAGGCCTATCTAGACGCGAACATCATATTGGCCGTCTCAGCGGCGGTGTGGGTCTGTGCCAGCGCGCTGTTGGCGCGTACAGCTGTGGCAGGTGCATACCGCGCGCATCTGCGCCTGGCCAAGGTTACCCTGTTGGTGACGCTCGCAAGCCCCATCTTGGCCCTCGCGGTCAGCTATGGGATCGGGGCGCTTGTGCCGCACGCGGCCACGACACTAACGGATATCGCAGTGGCGCGATATTTGGATGGCGGCGTGCGGCTGGATGCGGTGACGGTTGAGACCTGGCTGAACCTGCGCCAGTCCTTCATTCTGGATTTGGTCTATGCCCGCAGCCTGGGCGCGCAGCTTTTGCTGGTTGGCTTGGGTGCGGGCGCTGCCCTTTGCGCGCTGTGGGTCGGCCTGCAAATTCTGCGCCTGCGCCAATTGTTGGCGTCCAGCTATCTGTGGCGCCGCATCGGTCGCGTGGATCTGCGCCTCAGCGACCGGGTGGTGGTGCCGTTTTCAACTCGCGGTCTTTTTCGGCGGCATGTGGTCATCCCGTCGGCCATGGTCACGGATGGGCCGGCCTTACGCCTGGTTCTGGCCCATGAGTTCGAACATTTCCGCCGGGGCGATTTAGAGTGGGAGGTGTTCGCGGTTGCCCTGCGGCCGTTGTTTTTCTGGAACCCAGGCTACTGGCTTTGGGCGCGCGCGCTAGAGCGCCTGCGCGAGCTTGGCTGTGACCAAGCCCTGGTCCAGCGTCGCCAAATCAGCCCCATTGCCTATGGTCGTTGTTTGCTGGATGTGTGCGCGCGCGCGCGCAAAACCGGCCAGGCCGAGACGTTGGTGATGCCAAAGGTTTCGTTCCTGTCGCCGGGCAAAGCCAAGCGCAACGCCGCCTTTCTGCGACAGCGGATCGATGCGATCAGCCTGCAGGCCAGTGATGAGCCTGTGCGCCTCTCGGCCATGATTATGGCTTTTGGGGTCATGGGCGTTGTTCTGATCCTGTCGGCTGCTGCCTTGCAGCGCCCCTCGGATTGGAGCCAGGATCGCCTGATGCTCTCGACCATTGCGAATTTGGAGCGCTTTCAAAGCTCAAGCTTTGGGGCGCGCCCGGTCGGATACTAGGCCCGGCCCACCCTAAAAAGACCGTGAAATGTGAAGATCGCACACCAGCTGTGCGGTGCCGCTGCTATAGCGCCGGGGCCTGCAGATTGCGTGGGCATCGCAGAAGTCACTGTAGTCAAAACACTTTTTAACGGAGCTATCCCATGGCTAAGATGAACCACGGCCTCTCTCGCCACGATCATTTCGTGAAAGACTGCCTTGAACACCACGCCCTGAACGAAACCGCACCGGGCAAGGTATTGCCACAGACCTTTGGGTATCTGCGCAAAGAAGGCGCCAATGAGGTGACCGGCAGTCTGAGCAAGAAAAAGATCGTCGATGCCTTCGACAAGCTGGTCGACAGCATGAAGACCAGCGAGATGGAAAACGGCAAGGCCGATGCCGGCATGACCTTTTTGGGCCAGTTTATCGACCATGACGTGACTTTGGACGCCCAAAGTGCGATCGGCACCAAGATCGACCCACACAACATCCGCAATGTCCGCACGCCGGGCCTCGACCTTGATTGTGTCTATGGTGATGGGCCGGAAGCGTCGCCCTATCTCTACTCCGGCGAGGAGGGCACCCATGGTTTCATGCTGATGGGGCGCGAGGGCAGCCCCAATGATCTGCCGCGCAACTGCCACGGGCGCGCATTGATCGGCGATCCGCGCAATGACGAGAACATGATCGTAAGCCAAGTCCAAGGCGCGTTCATCCAATTGCACAACATCCTGATGACCCTGGCCGAAGGCAAGTCAGAGGTGGGCGAGCATATCTCGGATTGTGCGCAGATGGGCATCCGCTCGGAGGTTTTCACCAAGGTCATCCCGCCCCATTTGTGCGGGTTCGAGGAGGTGCGCCGCTTTATCAAGCTGCATTACCAATGGATCATCCTCAACGAGTTCCTGCCCGCTTTTGTGGACCCGGACATCATCGAAAAGGTGTTGCACCACGATCCGTTCCACGCCGATGCGCCGATCATGCCTGCCGAGTTCACGGTGGCGTGCTATCGCTTTGGTCACGCCACCGTTCAGCCTGCCTATAAGCTGCGCAAAGGCGAGGGTGAGGTGCCGCTGTTTACCATGAAGGGCTTTCAGCCGCGCGGCCCGGAATGGGATCTGGAGATGGCACAGTTCTTCGATGTGGCAGGCACCCGCGCCCAAAAGGCGCTGCCCGTGGGCACGAAAATGGCCGATACGCTGTTCGAGTTGCCCGACAACATCGTGGGCGAGGGGCTGGAATGGGGTGATCACAAAATCCCCCTGAAACAAGCGAAAAAGCTCGCTCTGCGCAACATCCTGCGCGACCGCACGGCCTTGCGCATCGCCTCGGGCCAGCAATTGGCGCGTCTGTGGGGCTTTGATGAGCTGGACCCGCCCAAAGAGCTGTCGGATGCCCATATCTCTAAGACGCCCCTGTGGTTCTATGCCCTGCAAGAGGCCCAGGAAAAGGGCCACGGTCGTCTGACAGACGTCGGCGGCACCGTTGTGGCAGGCGTTCTGATCCGCCTGCTGAAGCTGGACCCTGAGAGCGTGCTCAACACCCACGGGTTCGAGCCGTGGAGCGGGTTTGGCGATGTCTGCACCATGGGCAACATCATGAAGTACGTCGAAGAGCATCGCGACCATGTCAAAGACCGCGAAAAGCTTTACTGCGGTCCCTCCCAGGAAGAGTGGGAGGCCCGCGAAGACAGCTAAGCCACCGTCCCTTGCGCCCTCTCTCAAGGGGGCGCAAGGGCAGGCATCAGGTGTGAAGTCGTATCTGGGGCGCGTCCACCGGCAGGGCGGTCGCGCCGTCCAGCCAAATAGGCTCTCCAAACAGCTTTACATCCCGAAGCCCCAAACTGGGCAGGCTGAGACCCATGGAATGGAAAACCGCCGCGCGCACGCCCGGTTTGGGGTTCAGGGCTGCACCCACGTCGCGCCGGCCCATCTTAAGGAAATGCGCGATGTCCCATTCTTGGGTTTCGCCGTCGATCCGGGTCACGACCCAGCAATGCATATCCTCGCAATGATTGCCTTTTTCGCGCGGGAAGAAGTAGCCGGTGACATACCCGGTTTCGATCCCAGCGGCGCGAAAACTGGCGATCAGATAGGTGTTGATGTCCACGCAAGAGCCTTCGGTCAAACCACAGCCCAATTGCGGAATGTGGTCGTGCTGTTCGTAGTATCGCGTCTCTGGGTGGCCATAGGTGAACTTTTCGGCCACGGCGCGCGCGATTGCTTGAGCGCGCTCAACACCTGTGACCCCCTCGGCTAGGTCGCGTGCGTCGTCCATCAACGCCTGGGCCGCGCGGGTGTAGCGGCTGTCATGGGGCACGAACATCGCGTCGGGATATTGGCCGGACGTGGGGCTGTAGCGGTAGCACAGCTCGACGCGCTCGGCTGTGGGTGTGATGCGCAAGACGGTTTGACCGGTGTTTTCTTCAGCCATGTGTTCGACGGTCCCGCCCAGGACCTCTACCCCTACTACCTGCGCATGGGGGGTATTCAGGCCATGTGGCGCCAACAGGGGCGCGTCTCGGTCTACCTGGACAGTGACCCGCACCTCGTGGTTTTCGGTCAACTCGCTTGGCGCCGCATGGGCCCCGTAGTCAGCTAGGTCGTCCATCATGCATCCCTTCGTCCAACACGCCGCGCCCTCGCTTTGCCGCGATTGTGCGATTCCCGCAAGCCTGGTCGCCGCTCATCCGTCACGCGCGTTCCCCTGGGTTGGTCGCCAAGATCTGTTTGCCGACGCTATATGCATGCGTATACCTTATCCGTGCGCGCAAAACATTCATCTTTCGCTTCTTCAAAGCCGCGATACAGTCGCCCGACTTTCAAGGAGACTAGGATGCTCGACACAGCAACCGACCATGTGGCCAAGTACCGCCAAGACGGCTTTGTCGCGGGCGTTCGCATCTTTGATGCGCAGGCGGTCGCAGACCTGCGCCAGCAGATCGAGATGTTGGAAACACGCCATTCAGCCGGGGCAGGGGGGCATGACCTTGCCCAATTTTTCCGCGTCAACGGCCATGTGGTTATCCCGCTTCTGGCGCAGGTTGCGCGAACCCCCGCGATCCTGGATGCGGTGGAGGCGGTGTTGGGCCCCAACCTGCTGGCCTGGTCGGTGGAGTTGTTCATCAAAGAGCCCCACAGCCAAAAGACCGTCTCTTGGCATCAGGACATCACCTATTGGGGCATGGGCGAGACTGACGACGAGGTGACCGCCTGGATCGCGCTGTCCGATGTAACGGTGCAGGCGGGGTGCATGCGTTTCATTCCCGGCAGCCATAAGGGTGGGATTGCGGTGCACGCGGATACGTTTGACCAGGACAATCTGTTGTCCAGAGGCCAGACCATCGAAGGCATCGACGAAAGCCAAGCGCGCGATGGCCCCCTGCGCCCGGGCGAGATGTCCTTGCACCATGGACGGTGCTTTCATGCCTCTGGCGCCAATGGCAGTGATGATCGTCGCATCGGTTTGGCCATCCGTTATGTCACCCCAGAGGTGCGCGACCATGCGCCTGGGCGCGACTGGGCGATGCCTGTCCGGGGCGAGGTGCCTGCTGGCGGGTGGGATTGCATTGCCGGCCCCCGTGATCTGTTCCATCCTGCGGATCTAGCGCTTTACGACCGGATCTTGGCAGGGCAGGCGGCCACTTTGGCGGCGGGTGCCACCCAAGATGTGGAGCTTTATGCAAAAGGATCCCAGCCATGAGCGAGACAGTTGCTTTTACTGCCATGAAAGATGGCACCAAGACAGATTACGAACTGCTTGAGCGTTTGGAAAAGCCATACCTCGCGCTGACAGCGGACAGGGTCTTGGACGAATTGCGCCGCGCCGGAGAGGCGACATTGGAAGGCTACAAAATCACGCGCTTGGAACATGGGTTGCAATCGGCCACCCGTGCGCAGCGTGCGGGCGCCGATCTTGACTGGGTTGTGGGCGCTCTCTTGCACGATATCGGTGACGGGCTTGCGCCACAAAACCACGACAGAATGTCGGCCGAGGTGATCCGCCCTTTCGTGCGCTGGGAAGTGTCCTGGACGGTGGAGCATCATGGCCTGTTTCAGATGCTATACTTTGCCCACCATTATGGGTGGGACCGCAATGCGCGCGACCGCTATCGCGATCATCCCTTGTTCGAAACCTGCGCTGCGTTTTGCGAGCATTGGGACCAATCAAGCTTTGACCCCGACTATCCGATGGAACCGTTGGAACAGTTCGAGCCTTTGGTTCGAGAGGTGTTCGGTCGCAAAGCCTATGACCCAAGCGTGATCCAAGAGGGGCAGATGACCGATTTGCCCGGGCTTTTGCAGGCCCGGTAAGGCCGGCCTCGGCCCAAGACGCGCGCAGAGCCCCCAGACACCAGGGCACCAGACCGGGCAGCGCTTGCCCGGCCCCTGATTTGGTGGAACGGGCGCTCTACCAATCCGCGCGTTCGTGGGTGTCCACCTCGATGTCGCTCACATCCGCGCCTGGTTTGGAGATTGTCTGCTCGGCCATCACATCCATATCCTCCATCTCATCGTCGAATTGAGCCTCGGCGCTGTCCCAACCGCCCGCGCCCTCGGCCTGCTGGGGCGAGGCCATCATGGTCACCATCTCCATATCGTCCTGGGCTTTGGGCGCTTGGGGGTCACCCACGGTCAGCGAAAACTCGGTGACTGAGGCGACCGGCGAGCCGTTGAAGGCCAGGTCCGTCACCTCCAATTGGCCGTCGATCACCCCCTCGAACCCGGGCGGTGGGCAAACCTCTAGGCTTTGGGTGTTCCAACCGGTCAAATCCGCGGGGCCACCATCTGTGACCATCGACTGGTCCCCGCTCATCAGGATCGTATCGGGCGGCAGGCCGGTCATGCTCAGCGTCGCGTCAGGGCTTGTCCCCGAAAGCTCCACCCCGATGTCCCAGGTCCCGTTTTCAGCGATGTGGGTCACCTCGTCTGCGGTGACCAACTCGCGCCCATCGGTGTCGGGCCCCTCCCATTCCAGTTTCAGGCCCGCGTGGCCGTAGTTTTCGAAGTACTTGACCTCGATCTCATAGGTCCCAGGCTCCAACTCGATCTCGCCCGATCGCGCACGATAGCCGTGCAGCCCGTCATTGTCCACGACCTCCTTGCCATTGATATAGACGACTACACCATCATCGCCCGAGGCTGTGAAGGTGTACGTGCCCCCGGTTTCGACCGAGATCTGACCCTCAAGCTGCACCCCAAATGTGTCCTTCGACCCACCGTCCCAAAACGAGCCGCTGCTATTTTCATAGTTGATGTCTTGCACAAACTCCTCGTGGGTAGGGTCAACCGTCCAATCCACATCATCGATTTTGCGCAGTGTTTGGTCGACATCGAAATAGGAGGCCTGGAAGCCGCCGACCACTTCGACCGATGGGGGGGCCACATGGGCTGTGTTCACTTGGAACGGGAAGGGTTCGGAGACATGGACCATTTGGCCGCTTGAGCTGGGCACGGCCAGGTCGAACACCGCGTCCACGTTGCCTTCGAAGTCAGCAGGCGGTGCAAGGGTCAGCAGCGAGACATCCCAACCGGTCAGATCCGCCGTGCCATCCGCGCCAACGGTCTGTTGGGCGTTGCCTGCCGCCAATTCTGTGCCCGGCGGCAGGTCTGTGACCGTGAGGATCGTACCTTTGGCAAGGGCTGTGGTGTCCAAACCCAGATCAACTGCCAACTCCACCCCGCCGACCGTTTGCGCGTCCGCAATGTCAGGCGCGCTCACCAGTTCCTTGCCATCAAGGCCCGGGCCTTCCCACTCCAGCTTCAGGCCGGCCTGTCCGTAGTTTTCGAAGTAGCGCACCTCGATGTGATGGGTCCCAGGCTCCAACTCCACCTCTTGCGAGCGGGTGCGGTAGGCGTGCAGTCCGTCATCGACCAAGACCGGCTGGCCGTCGATAAAGAGCATCGTTCCATCGTCGCCCCCCATGTGGAAGGTGAAGGTGCCCGCCTCGCTCACCTCTATGTTGCCGGTGATTTGCGCGCCAAACGTATCCTTTGCGCCCCCCTCCCAGAACGAGCCGCTGCCATTCTTGTAGTTGATGTCCGGTTTGAGTTCTTCATAGGTTGGCGATGCAGCCCAGTCGATTTGATCGAGGGATTTGAGGCTGTGGTCCACGTCGAAATACTTCACTTCGAAGCCCGTAGACAGGGCCATGTCGGGAACCTCTACCACCTCGATGGCGAAACTCTCCGAGGTGGAGAGGCCGCCTGCATCTGTGGCGGTCACCTCGACCTTGATTTGGGCGGCGTCCTCATGGTTCAGCGCGATGCCGTCCTTGAGCTTGAGCTGGCCGTCCACCACCTCGAAGCGGTCGTCCGAGACCTCAAAACTGTGGGTGTCAGCGGCGTCGGGGTCGATGACGGAGAGCGTGCCGACGACAGCGCCTTCGACATTCTCGGCCACCGGTCCACCGTCCATCTTGATCCCGTCCGGGCCCTCGTTCACATCCGCCACCTCGATGGCGAAACTCTCCGAGGTGGAGAGGCCGCCTGCATCTGTGGCGGTCACCTCGACCTTGATTTGGGCG
>JBCBNR010000122.1:0-8063 GCA_039821665.1 Pseudomonadota bacterium | reverse complement strand
GGCCGAGACCTATCGGCTGTCGTCCAAGCCCATCGGTGATCTGTCCGATGGGCTTGGACGACAGCCGATAGGTCTCGGCCCGCAGAAAATCCATCATGCCGCGCGCATCCGTTGCAAACTCCGCCAACCGCTCGGGCAAGATGGGCTCACCGATAGACACGGGCACTTTGGCGTTCACACCGCGTTTGAATTCTTTGATCAGCAACGCCATGCGCAGCGTGTAATGCAGATGGCTTGCCACCTGGAACAGGCGCGAGTTGTGGCCTTCGAAGAAAATCGGCACCACAGCTGCGTTTGATTTGGTGATCAGCCGCGCGGTGAAACGCCGCCAACCTGGATCCATCGGCCGCCCAAAGGGTTTGAGCGCGGTGGACACCGTGCCGCCCGGGAAGATCCCGATACACCCGCCCTCGCCCAAATAGCGCAAGGCGATCCTGCGGGTCTCGATGTTCACGCGCTGCGCCTCGCGGGTCTCGTCAAAGCTGATGGGCAGGATGATACGATCCAGATCTTCGGCCTTGCGGAACACCCGGTGGGCCAAAATGCGAAAATCCCCCCGGGTCTGGCTGAGAATATGCCCCAGCACAAGCCCATCCAAGATGCCGTAGGGGTGGTTGGAGATCACAACAACAGGCCCCTGTTTGGGAATATTGCCCAAAGATCCGCTGAGAACGTCGAGGCTGATGCCGTACCGCTCGACCATCACTTCCCAAAAATCACGGCCCGCATTGACCTCGCGCTCATACCCCTCGGCCATGCGGATCAGTTTCAAGCGCCCGGTCAGGTTCTCGATGCTGCGAATAACGCCGCGCCCTGCCTTGGTCTGCGCGGACGAGGCATAGGAAATTTCGCGGGCAACATGGGACGGCTTCATCTACGGATCCAAGGGTCGTTTGTGACGGATTTAGGACGAACCGCGCTCCCTCTCAAGACCAAACAGACACCAGAGCGATTGCGCCGCTTGATGTAAACGTGACTTGACCTTTGCCTGCCTCACGGTGTGAGACAAGAAATGTTACGTGTCTTTAAGGTTAACCTTACCCCATGAATGACCAGCACCGCCCCTTAACCGCTGCACAGAAGTTCCAAGATCCAGACCTGACCGCCAAGGGCGAGGCGCGCGCGCGCGTGGCACTGAGCCGACCCCAGACCTTGTGGTTCAACACGGGCACCTTGTGCAATATCACCTGCGCCAATTGCTATATCGAAAGCTCGCCCGAGAATGATCGGCTGGTCTACATCACCGCAGACGAGGTGGAGGGATACCTCGACCAATTGGACCAACGTGCCTGGCCTGTGCACGAAATCGGCTTTACCGGCGGCGAGCCGTTCATGAACCCCCAGATGATCGAGATGGCACGGCGCTGTTTGGCACGCGGCTACGAGGTGCTGATCTTGACCAATGCCATGCGCCCTATGCAGCGCAAATCTGTCCAGGCCGGCCTGATGGAGCTGCAAAAGCAGTTTGGCACAAAGCTCACATTGCGCATCTCGCTCGATCATTTTAGCGCCGCACACCATGATGCGGAGCGCGGGGCGGGTGCCTTCGAGATATCGCTAGAAGGGATGAGATGGCTGCGCGACCAAGGCCTTCGCATGGCGGTGGCCGGACGCACCATGTGGGGCGAGGACGATGCCACCTCGCGCGCGGGGTTCGCAGCGCTCTATAGGCGCGAAGGCTTCGAGATCGACGCACACAACCCGGCCATGACCGTGCTTTTCCCCGAGATGGACGAGAGTGTAGACGTGCCCGAGATCACAACCGACTGTTGGGATATCTTGGGCAAACGCCCCGAAGAGGTGATGTGCGCCAGTTCGCGCATGGTCGTCAAACGCCGCGGGGCGGCGCGGCCAACGGTGCTGGCCTGCACGCTCTTGGCCTATGACACACGGTTTGAAATGGGCGAAACCCTGGCCGAGGCGGAGGGCGAGGTTGCCCTCAACCACCCCCATTGCGCCAAGTTTTGTGTGTTGGGCGGGGCCAGTTGCTCGGCCTGAAGCCAGCGGCCTGGCACCCCTGGGCCGCCATCGTCCTGACCGTTCTGATCTGGTCGGCCTTTTTGGTCAGCACCCGCGCGGCCACCACGCAAGCCCTGGGGCCGTTGGAGGTGGGGTTACTTCGCTATGGCCCCGCCTTGGTGCTGTTTGTCCCGTTGCTGGTGCAACGGGGCGTCTGGGCCCAGGGTCTTAAACTCAGCCATTTTGCCTTGATCGCGGTGGGCGGCGGCTTTGGCTTTGTGTTTCTGCTCTCCTCGGGATTTCGCTACGCGCCTGTGGCCGACAGCGGCATCTTCACACCCGCCATGCTGCCGTTTTTCGTCGCCCTCTTGTCCTTTCTTGTCCTCAAAGAGCGCTTTGACCGGCTGCGTCTCTCAGGCTTTGCCTTGATCCTGGCAGGTGCTGTGTTCGTGGCGGTAACCGAAGGCCTGGCAGATGGCCCGCAAGGCGCTTGGCGCGGTCATTTGTTTTTTCTGGCAGGATCGTTCTTTTGGGCATGCTACACGGTGGCCTACCGGCTGTCAGGGTTGGAGCCGCTGTACGCCGCTGCCCTTATGGCGTTCTGGTCCAGCTTGGTATTTGCCCTATGCGCGCTGATCTTTGGGATCCGGTTTGAGATATCGCTAAGCTTCTTTGCGCTTCAGGTGTTGTTCCAAGGCATCTTGTCGGGCTTTTTGGCCACCATCACCTTTGGCTATGCTGTGGCCCATCTCGGCCCGTCACGCACAGCGGCATTTGCGGCCCTGGTGCCCGGCCTGTCGGCCATCGGTGCCTGGATTGTACTGGCCGAGCCGATCCCGCTGAACAAAATGCTGGGCTTGGGGGCTGCGACCCTTGGGGTGGTACTGGCCTCAGGCATCCTGTCAAAACGCCAAGATGCAAGCGCCCGGGTCTAGGCGCTTAGGACGAAGGGTGTGGCAAAGCCGCGTCCAAAACAGCGCGCAAAGCGTCGCGCGGCACCTCTTGGCTGGTGAAGGCCGCACCTATGTCGCGCGCCAGAACGAAGGTCAGGCGACCGTCTTTGACCTTCTTGTCTTGCCCCATCAGGGCAATCAGGTCGTCGGTTTGCGGCAGATCGCCCGGCACGTCGCGCAGATCGGTGACCATGCCCATGGCTTTGGTCAGCGCGCGTACCCGGCTGGGTGTCTCTTGTGGGCAAAGGCCCAAATTCTGGCTTAGCTCAAAGGCAAGCCCACAGCCGACAGACACCCCTTCCCCGTGCAACAGCCGGTCCGAGTAGCCGGTGGCAGCCTCCAGCGCATGGCAAAACGTATGGCCTAGGTTCAACAGGGCGCGGTCGCCCTGTTCGGTCTCGTCGCGGGCGACAATCTCGGCCTTCATTTCGCAAGACCGGAGCACCGCATAGGCGCGCGCGTGCCCTGCGCCGGCAATCAGCGCATTGTGGTTGTCCTCCAACCACGCAAAAAAGTCTGCATCGCCCAGCAGCCCGTATTTCACCACTTCGCCACAGCCTGCGCGAAAGTCGCGGGGGCTCAGAGTGCCCAGGGCCGAGACATCGGCCAGAACCAGGCTGGGCTGGTGGAACGCGCCCACAAGGTTCTTACCATGGCGCGTGTTGATGGCCGTCTTGCCGCCCACGGAGCTGTCCACTTGGGCAAGCAGCGTTGTGGGCACCTGCACAAACCGCACGCCCCGGCGCAGGATGGCCGCAGCAAAGCCCACAAGGTCGCCGATGACACCGCCGCCCAAGGCAATCACAACATCATCCCGGGCCACTTGCGCGTCGAGCAACCACTCCACCACTTGGGCAAGACCCTCCCAGCCCTTGCGGGCCTCGCCTGGGGCAAGCGTCAGCGCCTCGGACGTGATCCCCTCTCGGGCAAGCCCCGCCTGCAGCCGGGCCAGATGCAGGGCGGCGACCGTGGTGTCGGTGACGATCGCCACCTTGGGGCGGCGCAACAACGGCGCGATCAGGGCCCCCGCCCCGTCCAACAGCCCGTCACCGATCTTGATATCATAGGCCCGCGCGCCCAAGGGCACGTGAACCGTTTCAAGGGTTTGGCTTTCACCGGGCATTGGGCACCTCCCGGGGATCCGATGGGACCAATGCGTCACCACCGGGCAGCGCCGCCAGCGCGTCCACAATGCGCAGCACCATCACCTCATGGGGCTGACCGGGCTCGCTTTGCACGGTGACATCCGCCAGATCATAGACCGGCGTGCGCGCCGCCATCAGCGCCGCAAGCGTTTCGCGCGGGGCGTCCGTATCCAACAGGGGGCGTCCGGGCTTGTCCTTGACCCGGGCCCAAAGGGTCGAAAGCTCTGCCTTCAAAAACACCGAAACACCCGCCTTGGCGATGATCTGGCGGGTGCTGTCGTCCATAAACGCGCCGCCACCCGTGGCCAGCACCAGGGGCGCGCCCGACAACAGGCGCGCGATCACCTTGCGCTCACCTGCGCGAAACGCAGGCTCGCCCAGGGTCACAAACATCTCCGAGATCTCCATGCCAGCGGCCTCGCGGATCGCATCGTCGCTGTCTTGGAACGGCACGCCCAAATGGGCCGCCAGCCGCTTGCCGACTGAGGTCTTCCCAGCCCCCATCAGCCCCACCAAAACGATGCTGCGTGTCAGACCCACCCGATGCTCCCTTTCCTGCCCGGCGTGATTTTTCCCTAGGCAGAGTTTGTCAATCTGATGTACCCAAGGCGAAAGAGAAGTTCCAGCCATATGCAAAGCGGGCGGCAACAGCCCCAAATGGCCGGGACGGGCAGGCATTGTTCGACACAGCGTCGGACGCAACAGGAATGGGCGCATCCATGGGCCGTCTTCTGAAGTTCCTCTTCTATCTCGCCGTGTTGGGCGTGATCGGGGTCGCAGGCTATGCGATTTTCGCAACCCTGCCGGCCCCGCAGTCGGATGTGATCCTTGATGTCACCGACAGCACGCAGGATTAGCGCGTCCCTGGCCCTGGCGATCGGCCTGGGCTGTGGCACTGGTGCGCGCGCAGAGACAGGCACCCCAAGCTGGCTGAACGGTCTGCTCGTGGCCCCCGAGCAGATCCCCAAGACGGACCTGCCGATGCTGCAAACCACCCTTGGATTGCTCAGCCCCGACCAGGCCGGGCTGTGGGAAGATCCCTGGGGCGACACATCCGCCCTGCGGCTGCGCAGGCTGATCGATACCCACAGGGACAGCCCAATCCCCCAAGCGCGCGCCCTGTTCCAACGGCTGATGCTGCTGCGCAGCCCGCCCGCACGCGGCAGCGCCGATGGCGAGGGGCTGTTGCGCGCCCGCATTGATGCCCTGTTGCGCCTGGGCGCGCTTGACCCGGCCGAGGCGCTTTTGGCCGAGGCAGGAATGACCCGACCCGAACTGTTCCGCCGGGGGCTTGCGGTGGGCCTGCTGACCGGCCGGGTGGAGGCCGCCTGCGCGGCCCTGGCCCGCACCGCTGTGCCCGCCGCATCCGCCAGCGCGCGGGCCTATTGCCTGGCCCGTGCGGGCGATTGGTCGGCGGCCCACATCATTGCCAGCACGGGCGAGGCGGTGGGCCAGCTTAGCACGATCCAAGCCCATGTGCTGACCTGGTTCCTTGACCCCTCTAGCCTGGAGGGCACGCCGCCGCCACCCTTGCCGCCCGAGCTGAGCGTGCTGGACTTTACCTTGCGCGATGCGGTGGGGCTGCCACGCCCGCGCGGCCTGCTGCCACTGGCCTTCGAGCATGTGGATCTTGACGATGGCGCGCCGGTGCGTGCGCGCATCGAAGCGGGAGAGCGGTTGGCGGTCGAGGGTGCGATTGCCCCGACCACGCTGTTCCAAGCCTACCGCGCGGGCACGCCTGCGGCCTCTGGCGGGATTTGGGACCGGGCGCAGGCGACCCAAGACCTCGACCGCAGCTTGGCTGAGGAGGATCCACTGGCAATTGCCACCGCCGTGCGCCGGGCCGATCACGTGTTCAGCCGGCGCGGCCTGCGCAATGTTTTTGCCCAAGAGTACGGCGACAAACTGGCCACCGTGCCGCGCCGCGTGGGCGACACGGATTTTCGCGCCGAGATGTTCGAGCTGTTGTTGCTGTCGGGCAATACCAACGGCGCCTGGCGCTGGGGCCGGGATGCGCCGACACCCCAGGATCGTCTGTTGCTGGCGCTCACCGGGCCAGCCGGCGCCCTGCCCGACCGCACCCTTCTCGAGCTTGTAGAGCGCCAGCGTCGCCTCGGGCCTGAGTGCCGTGACCCCCCCCTCCGAGACCGGGCGCTATCTGATTTCGCTGTCTGAGGCTGGCCAAAAGGCCGAGGCGCTGTTGCTGACGCTGGATTTGCTCAGCGGCGGGTTCGAGACGGAAGGCGAAGATCTGTCAACGGCCCTGTTTGTGCTGCGGCGCATGGGGCTTGACCGCAGCGCCCGCCGCATCGCGTTAGAGATGCTGTTGCTCAGGCCATCGGCATGAGCGACGCGCGCTTGATCTCGCGGTTCTTGGAAGCGATCCGCGCAGAGCAGGACGCCGCTGACAACACCTTGCTGGGCTATGGCCGCGATCTCAAAGACGCAATGGACGGGCTGGCAAGCTTGGGCGTGACCCTGCAAACCGCCCAGCGCGCCGAGATCGAGGCCTATTTGGCAAATCTGGAGGCCCAAGGTCTGTCATCCGCCACCCGGGCACGCAGGCTTTCCGCCCTCAAACAACTGTACCGCTTTGCCTTTGAAGAGGGCCTGCGCGAGGACAATCCTGTGCACCTGATCAAAGGTCCCAAGCGGGCGCGCAGCCTGCCAGATCCGCTTAGCGAGGCCGAGGTGGAGGCGTTGCTTACAGCGGCCTCCAACAGCGGGCGTTCACGCTCGGAGACGCTGCGCAACACGTGCTTGATGGAAATGCTCTACGCCACCGGCCTGCGGGTTAGCGAGCTGGTTTCGCTTCGGCGCGACGCGGTGCGGGGCGATCCACGCATGATCCTGATCCGCGGCAAAGGCGGGCGAGAGCGGATGGTGCCCCTGTCGGACCCTGCGCGCGAGGCGATTTTAGCTTGGACAGAGATACGCGACCGGGATGATGATCTGCGTGCAACCAAAGGGCACAAACCATCGGCCTTTCTGTTTCCCTCGCGCGGCAAATTGGGCCATCTTAGCCGGGTTGCGTTTTACCAGACCATCAAGATGATCGCTTCGCGCGCAGGTGTAGATCCTGCCCGCGTCACCCCCCATGCCTTGCGCCACGCTTTTGCAACCCATCTTCTGGCCAATGGCGCGGATTTGCGGGCCATCCAAACCCTGCTGGGGCACGCCGACGTGGCCACCACCGAGATTTACACCCATGTGCTCGACAAACGCTTGGCGGACCTTGTGCTGACCCACCATCCGATGGCCGAAGCGCCCCGGGACTGACACCGCCTGCGCCACACAGGGCGGCAAACGGGCCGCACGGCCCATGACGCCGCTTGCCCTTTGCCCGCTCTGCCCCCATTTTCCGGCCCATCACCACAACGGATTGGGGCCGCATCTGGCTTCGCTACGAGGATACCGATGGAAACCACATTGGATTTCGCTTTCTGGGCCACCATTGCCGCGGTTCTGGGATTGCTGTGCCTGTCTGCCTTTTTCTCGGGCTCCGAGACGGCCCTGACAGCAGCCTCTCGTGGTAAGTTGCGGACCATGGCTGACAAAGGCTCGGCGGGGGCTGCGCGTGCGCTCAAACTGCGCGAGGACAATGAGCGGCTGATCGGCTCGGTCCTGCTGGGCAACAACCTGGTGAACATCCTGGCCACGTCGCTGACCACATCGCTGGCCACAGCGCTTTTCGGGGCCACGGGCCTTGCGCTGGCCATCGCCACCCTGGTGATGACCGCCCTGGTGTTGGTGTTTGCCGAGGTGCTGCCGAAAACCTATGCCATCACCAATTCCGAGACGGCCGCTTCGACCGTGGCAGGCCCGATCGCAGCGGTGGTCCAGGTGCTTGCCCCAATCGTCAATTTCGTGCGCCTCTTGGTGCGGGGCATTTTGCACATGGTTGGCGTGCAAACGGACCCCGAGGCCTCTGTTATGGCCGCGCAGGAGGAAATCGCAGGTGCCATCGCGCTCCACCATTCCGAAGGGGCGGTGGAAAAAGCCGACC
>JBCBNR010000121.1:0-8081 GCA_039821665.1 Pseudomonadota bacterium | reverse complement strand
GACGATGCCGATCACATGCCCCTGGGGTCCGACCACCGGGAAGCCGGTGATCTTGTAGCGCTCTTGCAACGCTTTGGCATCCGCCAAGGTCTGATCTGGCGTCAACGTAATGGGGTTGTAGACGATGCCCGAGACAAAGCGCTTGACCCGGCGCACCTGGCGCGCCTGCTCATCCAAGCTCAGATTGCGGTGTAGCACCCCCATGCCGCCTGCCTGGGCCATGGCAATCGCCATCTCCGCCTCCGTCACCGTGTCCATGGCCGAGCTGAGCAAAGGAATGTTCAGCTCCACCGAGCGGGTCACAAAGGTGCGGGTGTCGGCCTGGGCCGGCAAGACGCTGGACGCGCCTGGCACCAACAAAACATCATCAAAGGTGAGGGCCTCACGAATTTTCATCATCGCTCCAAAAGCGGGTCGGTGTTGGCAGTTGCCTATCCCATGACGAGGTGCAAAAGAAAAGGGGGTAGAGACAGAAAGGGGCGGTATGGCGGGTCATGGATATGAAAGTGGGCGGCTCAACCTGCCATTTGTGGGCATCCCGACATTTGCCAAGTCGCCTTATGTCGCCGACGGCGCCCCGTTCGAGGCTGACATCGCCATCATCGGCGCGCCCTTTGACTGTGGCACCCAGTACAGATCCGGCGCACGCTTCGGCCCCCGTGGGGTGAGAGAGGCCTCCACCCTGTTTTCTTTCGGACATGCGGGCGCCTATGATCATGAAGAGGATCAGGTGTTCTTGGGCCCAGAGGTGCGCATTGTCGATCTGGGGGACGCGGACATCGTGCACACGGATACCAACAAGAGCCACGCCAACATCGAGGCAACCGTACGCCACGCCCTGGCAATGGACGCGCTGCCCGTGGTGATCGGCGGCGACCATTCGGTCAATATCCCCTGCATTCGCGCCTTCAAGGGCCACAGGCCCTTTCACCTGGTCCAGATCGACGCCCATTTGGATTTCGTGGACGAACGACACGGCGTGCGCCACGGACATGGCAATCCCATGCGCAGGGCCGCCGAACAGGCCCATGTGTCCGGATTGACCCAGATCGGCATCCGCAATGTCTCGTCCACCGCCAAAGAGGGATACCAGACCGCCCGAGAGATGGGGTCTGACATCCTGTCGGTGCGCCAAGCCCGTGCGCTGGGGCCCAGAGGGGTGGCGGCTCGGGTGCCCAAAGACGTGCCCCTTTACATCACCATCGACATCGACGCCTTCTGCCCCTCGATCGCACCGGGCACCGGCACGCCCAGCCATGGAGGGTTTTTGTACTATGACGTGTTGGAGACGCTCCAGTATCTGACCCGTGACCATCCGGTGGTGGGGATCGATCTGGTCGAAGTGGCACCTGATTATGATCCCACAGGGTCAACCCAGATCCTGGCGGCACAGGTTTTGTTGAACTTGCTGGGGTTCATCATGGCCGCCCGCAACGCCTAAAACGCCGTCTGGGGGCTTTGCCCCCGCGCCTTACGGCGCTCCCCCAGGATATTTGAGCAAAAATGAAGATCTTTCGCTTTTGTACAAATATCCCGGGGGGCCGAAGCGCAGCGGAGGCGGGGCAGAGCCCCTATGCGCCCGCAGGGCTGATCACGCGCGCCCGACAGGGCGCTCAATTTGACAGGCCGCGAAAGCCTTGGGCAATGAGAAATTTCTCCGAGCTGTCCGCGCGTGAGGCGGGCGGTTTGAAATGGGTGGTTTTGACGAAGGCTTTCTTCAACAGGCTCAGCACCTCGGCCTCCGCACCACCGGCCAGCACCTTGGCCACGAAGGTGCCCCCCGGTTTGAGAACATCGCAGGCAAAGTAGGCCGCCGCCTCCACCAAGGCCATAATGCGCAAATGATCCGTGGCCTTATGGCCGGACGCGGACGCGGCCATGTCAGACAAGACCACATCTGCAGTTCCATCGAGCCAGGCTTTGACCTGGTCGTCCGCACCCTCTTGCAAGAAATCGAGCAGGTACAGATCAGCACCCGCGATCGGCTCCACCGGTTGCAGATCTATGCCCAAAACCGAGCCGCGCGCCTTGCCCTTTTTCTCGCCCAGGGCGTTGACCCGCGCCACCGCCACCTGGCACCAGCCCCCGGGCGCGCAGCCCAGGTCGACCACCCGCGCGCCGGGCACCAAAAACCTGTACTTGTCGTCAATCTCCAGGATTTTGAATGCCGCGCGTCCGCGATAGCCCGCGTCCTTTGCCCGCGCCACGTAAGGATCGTTCAACTGGCGCTCCAACCACAGGGTCGAGCTGAGCTTGCGGCCCTTGGCGGATTTCACCCGCACACGCAAGTCGCGCTGTCCGCGGCCGGATTTGCGCCGCTCAGTCATCGCCCAGATCTTCTGTCAGCACCCGCTCGGCGCTCATCATCGAATAGAGCATCCCTTCGCGCAGGCCCCGGTCGGCCACGCGCAGCCGCTCTGTCGGCCAAAGGCGCAGCAGGGTTTGCAAAATGGCGGCCCCCGCCAGGATCAGTTTGGCCCGGTCGCGCCCGATGTTAGGGTCGCGCATCCGCTCTTGCGGGGACAGGGCCACCAGGCGGTTGACCACCGCCTCGATCTCACCCGCGGTCATGGTCATCCCATCGACCTTGCGTCGGTCATAGCGTTTCAGCCCCAGATGCGCCGCGGCCACTGTTGTCACAGTCCCTGACGTGCCGATCATCTGAAACTTTGCGTCCGCGCCCAAAATATCAGTGTTTTGATAGGGGCTGAACGCTTGCAACTGCTCTTCAAAGAACCAGGACATCAGGGCAAAGCGCGCAGGCTCGTCCACCACGTCCGAGAATTTTTCGTTCAGCGTCGCCACCCCGAGGGGCACGGAGATGAAATCGACCACCCGCGCGCCCGTGTCCTTGATCCCTTCTGGCCCCGCCACTCCGAGACGCATCACCGCGCGCTTTCGCTCGGCCCGAGGAAGGTGCGAGACATCGATCCACACAAGCTCGGTCGAGCCGCCGCCAATGTCGAACACCATCACCTGCTGGGCCTTGCGTGTGACCAAGGGCGCGCAGGACACAACGGCAAGCCTCGCCTCTTCGTCCGGGGCGATCACCTCGAGGCTTAGGCCGGTGCGATCCTTGACCATTTCGAGAAACGCATCGCCATTGCGCGCGCGTCGGCACGCCTCGGTCGCCACAAGGCGGCGGTGGGCCACGTCATGCTTTTTAATCTTGGAAGCGCAGATTTTCAGGGCCGAGATCGTGCGATCAATCGCGGACGCGGACAAGGCCCCGTCCCGTTCGATGTCCGGGCCCAGTCTGACGGTCTTTGCAAACGCATCGACAATCTTAAAATGTGCCCCTTGAGGATGCGCGATCAGCATCCGGCAGGAGTTTGTTCCGAGGTCGAGGGCGGCGAACATCGCCCTCTGCCCTTGCGCAGGGCTCCGAGACCGCTTGGCGCGGCTTCGGGCATGAGGCTCCCGCGCAGGGCGAGCAGCCTGCGCCATGGTCTATCCAATTCTGATGTCGCGCATCCAATGGCGCGACGCTTTGCCCTGACGCTAGTGGGGCCACGCGCCTATTGCAAGCGCCTCAGGCGACCTGTCCGCCCGCACGCAGCGAGAAGGCCGCAGGCTCGAACCCAAGGGCGCGGACGATGCCATGCACCAGGTCGGGATTGTTGAGGGTGTAGAAGTGCAAATGCGCCACCCCCTCAGACAAAAGCGCATCGCCCTGCTCAGTGGCGATGGCTGTGGCCAACAGCGTCGCCTCGTCCTCGGTTTGAGCACCGCGAAAGGCTCTCTCCAGCCAATCGGGCACCCCTGCCCCGCAACGCTTGGCAAAGCCTGCCATCTTGGTGAAATCTTCCACGGGCAGAATGCCCGGATGGATCGGAAGGGAGACACCCGCATCCGCCGCGCGGTCACGAAAGCGCAGGAAATCCTCGGTCTCAAAGCAGAATTGCGCAATGGCCGCCGTGGCGCCTGCATCTTGCTTGGCCTTGAGGGTCGCGATGTCCGCGTCCATGTCACGCGCCTCGGGGTGCTTTTCTGGATAGGCCGCCACAGTGACCGAGCGCCACCCGTCTTTGGCCAGCCCCTCTACGAGTTCAAGACCTGAGGCAAAGCCGTTGGGATGCGCCACAAACCCGGCAGCGCCTTTGGGGGGATCGCCCCGCAACGCCACGATGCCGGTTACGCCCAGGCGACGATAGGTGCGCGCAACCTCCAACGTCTCGTCGCGCGAGGCGCCGACACATGTCAGGTGCCCCATGACAGCAAGCCGTGCCCGGTCCTGGATCGTTTGGATGGCTGCCAAGGTGCGGTCCCGCGTGGTGCCGCCTGCCCCGTAGGTCACAGATACAAAATTTGGGCCAAGTGGTGCCAGCCGTTCAACCGAGCGCCAGAGGCGTAAGGTGGCATCCGTGGATTGTGGGGGAAAAAACTCGAAAGAGATCGTCCGCGCGGGCGCGGTGGCGTGAAGTTTCATAGCGTCGGTCCTAACCGTCAAAGCGTTTTGCACTTATCAAGCTACACGCATAGCCCCTGCCGATCAATGCTCAAGCGCTGGCAAACGGCCCAAAGATGTGGTGAATGCCATAAGGTTTTGCCGGGAATCGGCGGCACAGACGAACGGAGCATGGGACATGGCGGATGTGGTGGTTGTGTATTGGCGGGACATCCCGGCCCAAGTTATCGTGGGCAAAGGACGGCGCGCGGCCAAAGTGCAATTGGCCGAGCGGTTCGAGCAGGCGATAGACCGCTGCGCCATGAAAGTTGGCGCCCAAGACACGGACGCGTATTTGGCCGAATGGCGCAAGGCCGAGCCCTATACAGTCGAGGGCGATGCGCAAGATGTCGCAAATGCCGAAGCTGCGCGTCTGGAACAGGATTACGACCAAGACAAGATCAAGGAATTGATTGCGTTGGACGGCTGGGCCACCCCCCGTTCATGACACCGCCAGGATGGAGGCGACTGATGACGAATATCCTGAATTTTGGGCGCAAAACCCGGACGGAGCCGCGCTCGACCGACGCCCAGCTTGGCGCATTTGTCCAAGGCTTTTCGCTGGAGGTGATGCCGCGCACCGCCGCCAAGATCGAAAGCTTCGCCGCCATCCTGCCCCAAGGCACCCGGGTCTATATCGCCCATATCGACGGCACTCCGTTCGAAGAGATGCACGCCACCGCCGAGCGGATTGCCGGCGAAGGCTTTGCGGTGATGCCACACCTGCCTGCGCGGATCATCCAAGACAAGGCCACCTTGCGTCACTGGCTAAGCGCCTATCGCGACCTGGGTATTGACCAGGCGCTGCTGCTCGCGGGTGGCGTCGATACACCCAAAGGCGACTTCCAATCCTCCATGGACCTGATCGAGACCGGGCTTTTTGACGAGATGGGCTTTGCCCGCCTGCACGTGGCCGGCCACCCAGAGGGCAATCGCGACATCGATCCCGACGGCTCTGACCGGGCGGTGATGGAGGCTTTGGCCTGGAAACAAGCGTTCTCCGAGCGCACAGATGCGCAGATGGCAATCGCAACCCAGTTCTGCTTTGAGGCAGAGCCGGTGATCGCATGGGCGGATCGTTTGCGTGCAGAAGGCATCACGCTGCCGATCCATATCGGCATCGCGGGCCCTGCGAAGCTGCAAACGCTGATCAAGTTTGCCATGGCCTGTGGCGTGGGCCCGTCCTTGCGGGTGCTGCAGCGCAGGGCTGCCGATCTGACCAAGCTGATGCTGCCCTTCACACCCGAAGAGGTGCTGCGCGATTTGGCTGCTCACAAGGCCGCCAACCCAGAGTTCCAGATTGAACAGGTGCATTTCTTCCCATTGGGCGGTATCACCAAAACCACCGAGTTTACCAACGACGTTGGGGCAACCCGCCCCCTTGCCGCTCAGGCCTAGAAGGACCGCGCGCCGATGACCCAAACCATTGTTGAATCCAAGACGAAGACCGCGATCATCGGCTTCGATCAGCCCTTCTGTGTGATCGGCGAACGGATCAACCCCACCGGTCGCAAGAAACTTGCGGCGGAGTTGGAGGCCGGTGACTTCTCCACCGTGGAGGCGGACGCGCTGGCCCAGGTGGCCGCGGGTGCGACGATGCTCGATGTGAATGCGGGCGTGGTCTACAACTCCAACCCCAATCCCAACGAGACCGAACCGCCATTGATGCGCGAGATGATCAAGTTGGTCCAAGGCCTGGTCGATATTCCCTTGTGCATCGACAGCTCGGTGCCCGGCGCGCTGGAAGCAGGGCTTGAGGTCTGCGAGGGGCGCCCGCTTTTGAATTCCGTGACCGGCGAGGAAGACCGGTTGGAGGCGATCCTGCCATTGGTCAAGAAATACAACGTCCCCGTGGTCGCCATCTCGAACGACGATACGGGCATCTCGGAAGACCCCGAGGTGCGCTTTGCCGTGGCCAAGAAAATCGTGGAGCATGCAGCCGATTACGGCATCCCGGCCCATGACATTGTGGTGGACCCGCTGGTGATGCCGATCGGCGCCATGGCGACCGCAGGCCTGCAAGTCTTTGAATTGGTGCGCAAACTGCGCTTGGAGCTGGGGGTAAACACCACCTGTGGTGCCTCAAACGTCTCTTTCGGGCTGCCCAATCGTCACGGCATCAACGGCGCGTTCCTGCCCATGGCAATTGCCAGCGGCATGACCTCGGCGATCATGAACCCTGTCCGTCCGCAGGAGATGGAGGCGATCCGCGCCGCCAACCTGTTGATGAACAACGATGCCCATGGCGCGCAGTGGATCAAACATAACAAGCCCCCCGCCGTAGAAGGCGAGGTGGCCGCCGGTGCCCGTGGTGGGCGCGAAGGCAGGCGGCGTCGGCGCAGCGCTTGAGCGGCTGACGCGGGGCCGCCGGCCCGCTTTAAAGTATCAAGTCAATTGAAAGGGCGCGGAACACTCCGCGCCCTTGGTCGTTTGGTCAAGCGGCGCTGCGTGTCCGCGCGGCGAGGCCAAGTGCGGCGAGGGCTACAAGCGACAGCGGCAGTCCCGCTGGCAACGGCACGGGCGTGGGCGCAAAGGAAATTGTGGCCAATGCCTCTTGTCCCGATGGGGTTGTGTTCACGCTCACACCCGGCGGTGTGGCGATCGACGCCAGAAAAGACAGATCCCCTTGCAGTGCGATCCCCTCATCCGTTTCCGTGGCGGTGCCGCCCATGGAACTGAACGCCGCCCCAAAGCCGTTATTCGCCTCGGTGCCTGCGTCCCACACACTGTCCGCTGTCACTGTGATCAGGTTGAGCGCGGTCAGCATACCGGTGGCATCAAACAGCCGGTATGCCAGGGGGTCATCATTGCCAATGAAGTTGTCATTTGACGGAATGACCATCGAGAGAAACGAAAAGTAGGGGGTTTTCAGGGGATCAAGGTTGATCGACAGGGTCACGCTTTCGCCCGGGTCCAGCACCGGGGCCCCTGGAAACCCATCGGCATTGGCCGCCACGTTCACGACACGGGTGTCGGAGGTGCCAATGCTGGCTTGCTCCACCGACACATCACCCTCTTCGGCGATCGCCTCGACCCCCGCGGACGGTGCAGCCCCTGCATCAAAGGCATCATAGGTGCCATCGTGGAACACCGTCAGGAACGGCGTAAGGTACAGCCCACCGGCACTTTGTTCGTTGGTAATGGTGACATCCAAAGACACGGCATGCGCACCGGTCGTCCCGATGACCAGCAGGCTTGCCGCGGCCAAAAGGCGGTTTGAGAAAGGTTTCATAGGCAGTCTCCCGATTGAAACAGCGCGCCGTTTTCGGCGCGCTGGTCTATCGGTAGAGGGCTTGTGCCGCTGGGTTAAATCACGCCCTATCACATCCGCGAAAGGCGCGCGTGAGCGGCCCTAGCCGCCCAAGACGGGCATGTTTGCAAGCGTCCAGCCGACCATACTTTCAGGGAACAGCTTCACGCCTTCGATACCCGCCACTTCGGAGGCCACGAACCAGTTGGTGGCCGCCCAATGACCGGTGTTGCAAAAGCTGACAAGCGGTGCGCCGTTTGCCTGCTGAACCGTCTGACGGATGGCAGAAAGGTCCGCCTCTTGCGGGGTGATCACGGGGTTTTCGCCCAGAAACCACGTGTCATGGCTGATGTTCAAGGCACCCGCCAAGGTGCCTGCCAGCCG
>JBCBNR010000120.1:0-8082 GCA_039821665.1 Pseudomonadota bacterium | reverse complement strand
CCCAGTCGGTCTGCGGGTGCACCGATCTGACCCACGAGGATGTGCGCCGCCTGATCAAAGCCCAAGAACTGAAATCACAGCCCGCTATCTGGCAGGCATTGGGATGGAAGACGCCCAATGGCTGCCATGTGTGCAGGCCCGCGATCAATTACTACCTGATTGCCGATTGGCCGTTGGAGTATCAGGACGATCCGCAAAGCCGCTTTGTGAACGAACGCAACCACGCAAACATCCAGAAAGACGGCACCTATTCGGTGGTGCCGCGCATGTGGGGCGGGATCACCACACCGGACGAACTGCGCGCCATCGCCGATGCCGCCGACAAATACAACGTGCCCACGGTCAAGGTGACCGGCGGACAGCGCTTGGATTTGCTAGGGGTGCGCAAGGAGGATCTGCCGGGCATCTGGTACGACCTGAACCAGGCGGGCCTCGTCTCGGGCCATGCCTATTCCAAGGGTCTGCGCACGGTGAAAACCTGTGTGGGCACGGATCATTGTCGCTTTGGCACCCAAGACAGCACAGGGCTTGGGATCAAGCTGGAAAAAACCCTCTGGGGGTCCTGGACGCCCCACAAGGTCAAGATGGCCGTGTCCGGCTGCCCGCGCAATTGCGCGGAAGCCACCTGCAAGGATGTGGGCGTGATCTGCGTGGACTCGGGCTACGAGGTCAGCGTCGCAGGGGCCGCTGGCATGGATGTCAAGGAAACCGAACTTCTGGCCAAGGTCGCAACGGAGGACGAGGCAATCGCCCTGGTCACCGCCTTTGTCCAGATTTACCGCGAGCACGCGAAGTACCTGGACCGGCCTTACAAATGGGTCGCAAAGGTCGGCCTGGATTGGGTCAAAGAGCAGGTGGTAGACAACCTCGATGAACGCGCGGCCCTGGTCGCGCGGTTTGAGCTGTCGCAATCCATCTACCGCAAAGATCCCTGGGCCGAACATGCGGCCGAGAAGGCCGAGCGCTACGCGCCGCTCGCAGACCTGACCTTGGAGGCCGCGGAATGAGCTGGATCGACATCGGACATGTGGACGATATCCCCTTGCGCGGGGCGCGGCTGGTCAAAACCCCCCAAGGCTGCGTCGCGGTGTTCCGCACCGGCCAACGCGAGGTCTTTGCCACCTCCGACCGCTGCCCCCACAAAGGCGGGCCCCTGTCCGAAGGGATTGTCCATGCCCAGCGTGTCACCTGCCCATTGCACAACTGGGTCTTCAGCCTAGAGACGGGCGAGGCGCAAGGCACGGACGAGGGGCAGATCGCGACCTACCCCGTGCGGCTGGATGGGGATCGTTTGCTGATCGACGCCGCCACGCTTGGCAAGCGGCACGCGGCCTGATGGACGGCTTGGACGCGCCTGTCACCCGCTCCACCTGCCCCTATTGCGGGGTGGGCTGCGGGGTGCTGTTGCGCGCGGACGGCGCGGGCGGTCTGGGCGTCACCGGCGACCCGGATCACCCGGCAAACCAAGGGCGCTTATGCTCCAAGGGCAGCGCCTTGGGCGAAACTGTCGGGTTGGACGACCGCCTGCTTGTGCCCCAGGTCGGCGGTCAGGATTGGAGCTGGGACAGCGCGCTTGATCTTGTGGCCACCCGTTTGCGCGCGACCATTGCGGCCCACGGGCCCGATAGCGTCGCGTTCTACGTCTCGGGCCAACTGCTGACCGAGGATTATTACGTCGCCAACAAGCTGATGAAGGGCTTTATCGGGTCAGCCAATATCGACACCAATTCGCGGCTGTGCATGGCCTCGACCGTGGCGGGCCACAAGCGCGCCTTTGGCACCGACACCGTACCGGGCACCTACGAGGATCTGGACCAGGCAGACTTGATCGTGCTGGTCGGCTCTAACATGGCGTGGTGTCACCCGGTGCTGTTCCAGCGGGTGCAGGCCGCGCGTGCGACCAACCCCGATCTAAAGCTGGTGGTGGTGGACCCACGCCGCACCGCGTCCTGCGTCGGCGCTGATCTGCACCTGCCCTTGCGCAGTGGCACGGATGTGGCCCTTTTCAACGGCCTGTTGGCGCAGATCGACCAGCGGGGTCTGATCGACCCTGGCTTTGCCGCCCATCTTGAAGGGCTGGAGGACGCAGTGGCCGCCGCGTGCGCTGACGATCCGTCAGTGACGGGACTTGATCCAGCGGATCTGGCGGCCTTCTATGAGATGTGGTGCTCCACCCAAAAGGTGGTCACCGTGTTCAGCCAAGGCGTGAACCAGTCCACCTCGGGCACCGACAAAGTGGGCAGCATCCTCAATTGCCATCTGGCGACCGGTCGGATCGGACAGCCGGGCCTGGGGCCGCTGTCGGTCACGGGGCAACCCAACGCTATGGGCGGGCGCGAGGTGGGCGGGCTTGCCAATATGTTGGCCTGCCATATGAATTTAGAGAACTCGGGCCACCGTCAAGCGGTGCGCAGCTTTTGGGACGCGCCTGCCATGCCCGATGCGCCAGGTCTCAAGGCGGTCGAGATGTTCCAAGGCGTCGCCAGCGGCAAGATCAAGGCGCTGTGGGTAATCCACACCAACCCCGCGGTCAGCTTGCCCGATGCGGGTGCTGTGGCCGATGCGATTGCCGCCTGCCCGTTCACCATCGTCTCGGACATCACCGCCCATACGGACACGGCGCGCTTGGCTGATGTGCTGTTGCCTGCCACCGCTTGGGCCGAGAAATCGGGCACTGTCACCAACTCCGACCGCACCATCAGCCGCCAGCGCGCGGTGCTTCCCGCACCGGGCGAGGCCAAGGATGACTGGCACATCCTGGCCGAGGTGGGCCAGCGCATGGGCTGGCCTGCGGCCTTTGACTATGCGGGCCCTAGCGAGATTTTTCGCGAACACGCGGCCCTGTCGGCGATTGCGGCAGGCTTCGGCCTTGACTTTGACATCTCGGGCCTGATGAACCTCAGCGATCTGGACTATGACAGGCTGTCGCCCACCCGCTGGCCGGTCAGCAAAACGGGCGCGCGCGCGCGCTTTTTCGCAGATGGTCAGTTCTACACGCCCTCGGGCAAGGGGCGTTTGCAGGCGGTCCGCTATCGCCCGCCTGCGGCCAAAACCGCACCACGCTTTCCGTACCGGCTAAACACGGGCCGGGTGCGCGATCAGTGGCACACCATGACGCGCACCGCCAAATCGCCGCGCCTGTCGGCCCATCTGGCGGAACCCTATTTGGAAATCCATCCACAGGATGCCCGCGACCTGAACCTGGCCCCCGCCGCTTTGGTGCAGGTCACCGCGCCGTCTGGGCGCACCTCCCTTTTGCGGGCGCTGATCACCGATGCCGTGCGCCCGGGCGAGGTGTTTGCGCCCATGCATTGGACGGGCGAGACCGCGCCGTGCGCGCGCATCGACACGGTTGTTGCAGCCGCGACCGATCCCATATCCGGCCAGCCGGAAAGCAAGGCGAGCGTTGTGGCCCTCTCGCCGTATCGGGCCCGGTGGTACGGTTTTGTGGTCAGCGCAGGCGCGCTGTCGCCCAAGGCCGCGTATTGGGCGCGGATGCGCACCACTGCCGGGTGGCGCGCCGAGCTTGCGGACCAAACCGCCCCCCAGGATTGGGAGGGGTATTTTCGCGACCTCACCGGCTTGGGCAAGGCCCATATTCAATCGGTCAGTGACCGGGCGCGCACCCAACATCGCTTTGCCGCATTCGAGGGCGACCGCTTGGTCGCCGCCCTGTTCGTGGCCCCTGAGCCCATTGCGCTGACCCGCGACTACCTCGCCGGTTTGCCAGGCACCCAAGCCGGGGCGGAGGTGCTGTCGGGCCAAGCCCCCGTGGGGCGGGTCGATCCGGGCCCGGTGGTTTGTTCGTGCTTTGGGGTGGGGATCAACACCCTTGTCACTGCCATCGAAGGCGATGGGCTGCTCAGCGTCGAGGCTGTGGGCGCCGCTTTGCAAGCGGGCACCAATTGCGGCTCGTGCCGGTCCGAGATTGCGCAATTGATAGAACGCCACCAGGTGCGCGAGGCTGCAGAATGACCCTTGCCCCCTTCGTTGCAACTTTGGGTCGGGGGCCGGGCAGGTCGCGGTCTTTGCGGTTTGAGGAAGCCCAGGCCGCAATGCGGATCATGCTGTCGGGCAAGGCCGCGCCAGAGGCCATCGGTGCCCTGTTGATGCTGATGCGCATGAAGGGCGAGACGCCCGACGAGATTGCAGGCTTTGCCCAAGCCGCCCGAACCAGCCTGCCCACCTTCCAGACCCCTCCCGCGCTCGACTGGCCCTGCTACTCCGCCGGGCGTTCGCGCGGGGCACCGTGGTTTTTGCTCGCAGCCAGGCTGGTCGCACAGGCGGGCTATCCGGTGCTCCTCCATGGGTGGAGCACGCCCAGCGCCACCGCCCCCAGCGTGCGCGCGGGCCTTGGCCCCGCAGGCATCGCCCAGGTCACCAGTTGTGCTGCGGCCGAGGATCGCTTGGCGCGCGACGGCATCGTCTATCTGGGCCTCGAACACCTCTCAGCCCCGCTGGTGGATCTGCTCAGCCTACGCGCGGTCCTTGGCCTGCGATCCTGCCTCAACACGGTGGTGCGGATGCTCAACCCAGGCGGGGCGGCGGCGGTCGTGCAAGGCGTCTTTCATCCCTCTTACCGGGATCTGCAGCAGGCCGCTGGCCTGCGTCTGGGCCTGCAAAACCTGTCGATCATCAAAGGCGGCGGTGGCGAGTTCGAGCGTCTGCCGGGCAAAGCGATCACCGTTGCGGGCCTGCGCGACGGCTCGCTTTGGCAAGACACTGCCCCTGCCCTCAGCGCCGATGTGCGCCGGCTGGCCGAGGGGCCGCGCGACCCGGATGCCCTGGCCGCCCTATGGGCCGGGACATGGGACGATGAGTTTGCCCGCGATCTGGTCTTGGGCACAGCCACCCTGGCGCTTGAGACCTTGGGGGAGGCAAAGCCCCAGGCGCTCGCCCATCAGCTATGGATCCACCGTCACCGCAAAGCCGCCGCGTGAAGGAGCGTAGCCCATGAAAAGTTTCCCGATGTTCATCAAAACCTCAGGGCGCCGCGTGGTGGTCCTGGGCGGCGGAGAGCAGGCCGCGCAGAAGGCCCGTTTGATGCTCAAAACCGATGCCGAGCTTGTGTTCGCAGCCCAAGATCTGGACCCGGAATTGGCGGATATCGTGCACAGCGGGCGCGCCACCCATTGGACGGATGCGATTACTCAGGCGACTTTGGACGGGGCCGCCATGGCCTTTGTCGCCACGGGCTGTCCTGGGGCGGATGCGGCCCTGCATGGGCTGGTCAAGGCAAGCGGGGTCCCGGTGAACGTGGTGGACCAACCCCATCTGTGCGACCTGACCACGCCATCGATCGTGGATCGCGACCCGGTGGTGGTGGCGATCGGCACCGAAGGAACGGCCCCAGTGCTCGCCCGGGCCATCAAGATCGAGATGGAACAGCGTCTCGACCCGCGTCTTGGCAGCTTTGCGGCCCTGGCCGGGCGGCTGCGCGGGGCGGTGGCCGCAAAGGTCGCCCGTCCCCAGCGCCGGGCCTTTTGGCGTTGGGCTTTCAAGGATGCGCCCATGGCCCTGCACAAGCGCGGCGCAGAACGAGAGGCCGCGACCTTGCTGCGTGCGGCTATCACCGCAGGCGGCGCACCGGACACCAGCAGCGCTGGCCATATCGCCCTGGTGGGCGCGGGCCCCGGCGCGCGCGATCTTCTGACCCTGCGCGCGGTGGAGCGTCTGCAAGAGGCTGATGTGATCTTTTATGACCGCCTGGTGGATGCGGATGTGTTGGAGCTGGCCCGCAGGGACGCCGAGCGGGTGTTTGTGGGCAAAACCGTGGGCGCGTCCAAATGGCCCCAGGACCGGATCAACGCGATGATCGTGGCCGAGGCGCGCCAAGGCCGCCGGGTTGTGCGTTTGAAATCCGGCGATCCTGCCATCTTCGGTCGCGCGACGGAGGAGTTGGAGGCAGCCGCCGCCAGCGGCATCGCCTGCGAAATCGTGCCTGGCATCACCGCAGCCTCTGGGGCGGCGGCCCGGTTGGGCCGCTCGTTGACCGAACGGGGCAGCACGGACACGCTGGTGCTCACTACCGGGCGGTGCCAGCCCGGCGACACGGCGCCCGATTGGGCCGCCCACGCGCGGCCCGGCACCGCGTTGGTGTTCTATATGTCCGTCCGCTCCGCCGCCGAGATTGCCACAACGCTGGGCCGCGCCGGGTGGCCCGCGGCCAGCCGCGTCACCATCGCCGCTGACGTCACCAAGGAGGGCGAGCAGATCGCCACATGCCCTTTGTCCGAGTTGGCCCAGACCTTGCGCGCGCAAAAGATCACCGGATGTGCTGTGTTAATGGTCAGTTGGCCCAAAGCCTCTGCCGCCGCACGCGGCACAGTCGAACCAGCGCTCGCGCGCGTCCACGCCGTGGCCTAAAGCGCGCGCCCATCGCCGCTGATCGCCAATCGGTAGGTGGGCGGCAGGGCACCACCCATGGCCTCGCTCAACCGGGCGCCCGCCGCGCTTAAGGCACGCGCTGCGGTGTATTCGACCTGTGCCGTCGCCCGCGAAACGGGCAGCGCCACGGCCACCGCCCCTGCGACCTGCCCGCCTGGGCCAAAGTAAGGTGCGGCAAACCCGACCATATCCAGATCAAACCCTTGCTGCCCACGGGCATAGCCCTGGGCCCGGGTCTCGGCCAAGTGGTCGCGCAAGGCGTTCGGGTCGCACAGGGTCCGCTCGGTAAACCGCGCCAGGGGCTGCGCCAGCACCTGTGCCAACAGCGGCGCGCCGCCCCAGGCAAGCACCGCCAACCCGGGCGCTGTGCCATGCAAGGGCAAGCGGGCGCCCCGGTCCAGGATCACGCGGGTGGCTTTCGTGCTTTCCACCAGGGCCACGGTGGTCAGGGTCTCACCGTCATACGCGGCCACGAAAACGGTCTCTCCAGTCTGGGCGGCAAGCCCTTTCAAAACCCTGTCCACCTCACGCAGAAACGGGTCACTGGCCGCGCGTAGGGCTGCGTAGGTCGCAAAGGCAGGGCCGAGGAAATAGCGGGTGTCACCGGCCCCTTGTTCCACAAAGCCTGCGTCCTGCAACGCCAGCAAATGGCGCAAGACCGTGGCTTTGTTCATCCCGCTGAGCCGTGCGAGGTCCGACAGGCCCAGCCCTGCCCGGCCCGCACCAAAATGCGGCAGCAGCGACAGTGCCTTTTCCACCGTGCCAGAGCGTTGCGTCATCCCCGCCTCATCCCCCCTTTCAAGGGCCCCAAAATCGGACCCTAACAAAGACGTTGACGAGACTGGGCCTGGGATGCAAGCTATAATGAAACATTGGTTCATTTAATGAACCGTACTGACATGCTAGGGAACATCACAATATGGCCAAGGCCTTTGCCTCTCAGGGAGATCTTACCGAAAAGACCATCACCTTTGACGAGATTGGCGCAGGCCTTTGGGCCTTCACCGCCGAAGGCGACCCAAACTCGGGCGTGATCATCGGCGATGACAGCGTGATGATCGTCGAGGCGCAGGCCACACCGCGCCTTGCGGCCAAGGTGATCGAGAAGGTGCGCGAGGTCACCGACAAACCCATCAGCCACCTGGTGCTGACCCACTACCACGCGGTGCGTGTGTTGGGCGCATCGGCCTATGACGCGCCACAGATCATCATGTCACAGGCCGCACGCGGCATGGTCGAGGAGCGGGGGCAGGAAGATTGGGACAGCGAGTTTCAACGCTTTCCGCGGCTCTTTGAAGGGCATGAGAGCATTCCGGGCCTTACCTATCCCACCACCACCTTTCGGGTGCAATGACCGTCTATCTGGGCAAGCGCCGGGTGGACATCAAACAGATCGGGCGCGCCCACACCGCGGGCGATGCGGTGATCCATGTGCCGGACCAAAACGTGATGTTCACCGGCGACATCGTGGAGGACCGATCCGCCTGTTACTGCGGCGACGGATATTTTGCCGACTGGGGCGCGACCCTGGATGCGGTGGCCGCCTTCGATGTGGATGCCATCGCACCTGGGCGCGGGGGGGCGCTGGTGGGCAAGGACGCGGTTGCGCGCGCGCTTCACAGCACCCGGGATTTCGTGGACAGCACCTATGCCCCTGCGGCAAAGATCGCGGCCAAGGGCGGCAGCTTGAAAGAC